>JAHDHK010000136.1 GCA_020631335.1 Chromatiales bacterium | reverse complement strand
ACCTGGCCCGTGCTGATAAGCGAGTGCCGCTGTTCGCGGATTGATCTGACTTTATCTGCTGCCAGTGAATTGTTGATGTCGGTGTGGCTTCGCGTTTCAATTTTCCTGCGAAGCAGGTCATTGACACGGTACAAAGACATCAGTGTGCGAGTGCCGCCGTAACCGGTGTGATCACAACTGTTGCATCCCGGCGCGCAGTTCAGCGTACTGTCTGTATCAAAGCCTTGTTCTGCAAGTACACTAATATCGAACCTGCCCGGCTGGTGTGCATCGGCACAATGCGGGCAGATCAAAGACACTCTGTCAAACTCGATCAATGTGTCCAGGTTAGTCGCAAGCTGCCTTTCACTAATCGCCACATCTGTCAACTGGCGTATCGCTGCGGGCAGATGTTTCGCCCTTACAAATACGATAGCGCGCTGATATTGAGACAGTAATTGATTGAGCAGTGCTGCATCGCCGGATTTTTCCCAGTCGATAAAAATACATGAGGTATCCATCGTTGGATCGAGTGATACCGGTTGTGTTATTTGATTAATACGCGATACATTTTTGCGTGGAGTAGATTCGAAAGACACCACCTTGTGTTCCAGTCGATTGAGCTCTGCCAGCAATGGGAAGTAGAGATCGCACAACAAATCCTCTTGCGCACTGCATATTAGCGTCACCCCGCCTTTTACCTGACTGAGTTCCTGTCGCAGCGAAATAATCGCTGGTTGATCAAGTGTCGTTTGCTCCAGTGACTCCGGGATATTTCTGTCATGGAAGATGTGGATGACCAACACACTTCCACGGACTGTTTCGTAGCAGTTACTGTGGATGCGACAGGTGATATTTCTATGCTGTATTTCAGCACAAACAGCATTGTCACTGATCGCCGCCGAGCCCGTTTGCTGCTGGAGATACCGGGCCATTTCAAGAGGCAGGTTTTCGGTGTCGAACCTTTGTTCCGACAACACACCGTTTGCCCGCTGTCTGACTCGACAGCAGTCGGCTTCCTGTTCCAGATGCAGTACCCGGACCTGCTCGTCAATCGATGCGTCTAGGAACTGTTGTAACAGGGCGGCACAGTCGATAGTCGCCGCGCCGGCATCGTTGCTTGCGCGAGTAGGGTCTGTCGGGCTGAGTTGCTGAAGCTTTTGCATGTTGCACTGCGATGGCCAATACAAAAGAAGTTATCGGCAGTGACTATGCGGCGCTTTGGAAATTCGTATGAGCGGCCTCTGTTGCATCACAGGGCCGCTCAATTGGGGACTGATTACTTGAAGTAAACCGGCTGTGCTTCGCCGCTGGCAATTTTCTGACGCCAGATAGCAGGCCCTGTCTGGTGCACCGCTTCCCCGGTGCTGTCAACGGCGACCGTCACTGGCATATCCTTCACCACAAATTCGTGAATGGCTTCCATACCAAGATCTTCGAAAGCGACTATTTTTGCCGATGTTATGGCGCGGCTGACCAGATAAGCTGCACCGCCAACGGCCATCAGATAAACCGACTTGTGTTTTTTGATGGCCTCTATGCCGGTAGGGCCGCGTTCAGCTTTACCGACCATGCCCAGTAAGCCGGTTTGCGCGAGCATCATTTCGGTGAATTTATCCATGCGTGTGGATGTAGTGGGGCCGGCGGGTCCGACTGCTTCATCGCGGACGGCATCGACCGGTCCGACGTAGTAGATCAGTTTGCCGGTGAGGTCGACAGGCAGTGACTCTCCTTTGTCCAGCAGTTCTTTGATGCGTTTATGCGCCGCATCACGGCCGGTCAGTAAAGTGCCCGTCAGCAGCAGCGTTTCTCCCGGCTTGAATGTCTGTACTTCCTCGGTGCTCAGCGTATCAAGATTCACCGACCGTGCTGTTGGTCCGACATCCCAGGTGATTTCGGGCCAGTCGCTAAGCGACGGTGGTGTCTGCAGGCTGGCGCCGCTGCCATCGAGCACAAAGTGTGCGTGTCGAGTGGCTGCACAGTTGGGAATCATGGTGACCGGCAGTGAGGCGGCATGGGTCGGGTAATCGGCGATCTTTACATCGAGTACTGTGGTCAGTCCGCCGAGTCCCTGAGCACCGATCCCCAGAGCGTTTACCTTTTCAAAAATCTCCAGGCGCAGCTCTTCTGTGCGACTTGCAGGTCCGCGCGCCTTGAGTTCGTGTATATCGATCGGGTCCATCAGCACTTGTTTTGCCAGCACCGCGGATTTTTCGGAGGTGCCGCCAATACCGATGCCCAGCATCCCCGGTGGGCACCATCCTGCGCCCATGGTCGGCACCGTATTGACCACCCAGTCAACGATGCTGTCGCTCGGGTTCAGCATCGCCATTTTCGATTTGTTTTCAGAGCCACCGCCCTTGGCGGCAATGTCGACTTCTACTTTGTCACCGGCTACTACTTCCATATGAATTACCGCTGGCGTGTTATCGCGGGTGTTTTTTCGAGCACCTGCCGGATCATCAAGAATGGACGCACGCAGTGTATTGTCCGGGTGCAGGTAGGCTCTGCGCACACCTTCGTTGATCATCTCGGCTGGCGTCATTGAGCCCTGCCAGCGCACGTCCATGCCTATTTTTACAAACACGGTGACGATCCCGGTGTCCTGGCAAATCGGCCGGTGCCCCTCTGCGCACAGTCGGCTGTTGATCAGTATTTGCGCCATCGCATCCCTGGCAGGCTTGGCCTCTTCCCGCAGATAGGCGTCGTGCACTGCATCGACAAAGTCTCTGGGGTGGTAGTACGAGATAAACTGCAGTGCGTCAGCGACGCTGTCGATCAAGTGGTCCTGATGAATGGTAGTCATATGAAGTCAGACAGTTGGAATAGAGCCTAATATAGCGTGTGTGGCGATGAATTCCATATTATTAAAACAGTTCGGTCGTTCAGAATTGCCGGCGCCACTGACGTGGATGGTTGTTGATCAACGGCTGCTCCGGTTTCATCGCGTGTGGCAGATCAGTGTTCTGATGCAAGGTGCTTGACTGCACAGATGTGTTATGGATAAATGAAATCCTCAGAAAGCCACTACACAGAATGCCTTGATATGGGCTTGAGCATCATCAATCAGAATACTCAACGCTGGCGATGGCGAAGCACAACATCTGCCCGCTTGTTAGTTTTTTCTGATATCGCCCAAGTAACTGCTCCAGAGCTCTGCCATGAAATCCAGTCAAGGTACCACCCGACACAACGCTGCCCGATTAACGCCTGATCAATCGTTCCGTGGAGAAAACCGGCATTCAACTGCCGGCGCTGATCATCACTCCCCTGCAAAGCGTTCGGTACTGACCCGGGAAATCCTCGCAGACCTCGACACACCCGTGTCGACATTCCTTAAATTCGGTAACCAGCCGAACACCTACCTGTTTGAGTCTGTGACCGGTGGCGACAAGTGGGGGCGCTATTCGATTATCGGATTACCCTGTCATGAGTCGATCGCGGTGCAAGGCCTGCAGATCAGTCGTACCGTTGATAATGAGGTCGTTGAATCTTTTGAGGTTGATGATCCGCTGCAGTGGATAGAAGACTTTCAGGCAAATTATCTGATTACTGAAGATACCGGGCTGCCGCGATTTGTCGGTGGTCTGGTCGGTTATTTCGGCTATGAAACCATTGCCTACATTGAACAAAAACTCAAAGGGGAAGCCAAAGAAGACCCGCTCGGTACTCCCGATATAGCGTTGCTCGTCTCCAACGAGGTCATTGTGTTCGATAACCTGTTAGGTAAGTTGTTGATTGTCGTGCATGTTGATGATGGTGCAGAGCAACAGGGCAAAGCCAGACTCGATCAAATCGAACATGAGTTGCGCGCGCCTTTAGCTGCTGTGCCGCAACACAGTCCGCGTCAGCTGGATGCGGCTGAGTTTACCTCTTCGTACGGTCAAAATGCCTTTATCGACGGCGTAGAAACCATTCGTGATTACATCACCGCCGGTGATTGCATGCAGGTGGTGTTATCGCAAAGGCTTAGCGCGCCGTTCAATGCCGATGCGCTGAGTTTGTATCGAGCGCTGCGGCTTCTGAATCCGTCACCTTATATGTATTATCTGAATTTTGGCGAGTATCAGATAGTCGGGTCTTCTCCCGAAATTCTTGTCCGGCTCGAAGATAACGAGGTCACTGTGCGGCCGATTGCCGGTACCCGACCCAGAGGGTCAACCGATGAACAGGATGTCGAGCTTGAACAAAGCCTGCTGGCCGACCCGAAGGAGCTTGCCGAGCACCTGATGCTGATCGACCTCGGGCGCAATGATGTTGGTCGCATCGCGCAAACCGGCTCTGTCGAGCTCACCGAAAAAATGCTGGTCGAGCGTTATTCACATGTGATGCACATCGTGTCCAACGTAAGAGGTCAGTTAAAGCCCGGCTTCAGTGCGATGGATGTGGTCAGAGCAACTTTTCCGGCCGGTACAGTCAGCGGCGCGCCGAAAATCAGAGCCATGGAAATCATTCAGGAGCTTGAGCCGATCAAGCGGGGTATCTACTCGGGTGCAGTGGGTTACTGGTCGTGGAGCGGTAATCTGGATACGGCAATCGCGATTCGCACAGCGGTAGTAAAAAGCGGTGAAGTGCATATCCAGGCCGGGGCCGGAGTTGTGTATGACTCTGATCCAAATAGTGAATGGGATGAAACCATGAACAAGGCTCGCGCCGTTATTCAGGCAGCAAGGCTTGCAGAAACCGGTTTCGATAGTGAAGCGATCAGCGCGTTTTCGACGCTTGACAGCAGGAGTGTCCGCTAATGCTGCTGATGATCGATAACTATGATTCTTTTACCTATAACCTGGTTCAATATTTCGGTGAGCTCGGTGTAGATGTACAAGTGCAGCGTAACGATTGCATTACTGTGCAGGAGGTTGTCGATGCACAGCCGGAATTTCTGGTGGTGTCCCCGGGGCCGTGTACGCCGGAGCAGGCCGGAATTTCGGTTGACCTGATTAAACAGATGGCTGGAAAAGTCCCTTTGTTCGGTGTGTGTCTGGGGATGCAGTGCATCGGGTCGGCATTCGGCGGCACGATCGTGCGGGCCGGCAGCATCATGCATGGTAAAACCTCCGAGGTATATCATCATGGCAAGGGGGTATTCTCGGGTCTGCCCGATCCGATCGTTACCACGCGTTATCATTCTCTGGTGATCGAAAAATCCAGTCTGCCCGATTGTCTTGAAGTCACCGCCTGGACACAAACTGCCTCCGGCGAGGTAGAGGAAATCATGGGTGTGCGCCATCGGGAGCTGGCCGTGGAAGGGGTGCAGTTTCACCCGGAATCCATCCTGACTGAAAACGGGCACGATATGCTCAACAACTATCTGAAAGGTCAATAGTCATGACAGAAAGTTTTGACATCCGCGCAGCGATTGTAAAAGTGGTTGACGGTGAAAACCTGTCGCACGATGAAATGAACCGGGCAATGAAGATGATCATGTCCGGAGAGTGCGGGGACGCACAAATCGGCGGATTTTTATGTGCTTTGCGAAGCAAGGGTGAAACGGTCGAAGAAGTGGCCGCCGCCGCAGAAGTGATGCGGGCACTTGCCAGTGGAGTCCAATGCGAGAGCGCTGATCTCATCGATATTGTGGGTACCGGCGGTGACAGCAGCAGTACTTTTAATATATCCACTACCAGTGCGCTGGTCGCCGCGGCGGCAGGATTAAAGGTTGCCAAGCACGGTAACCGGGCAGTCTCCAGCAGCTCCGGTGCAGCAGATCTGCTCGAAGCGGCCGGCGTGAATATCGAACTCGATGCAGGGCAGGTCGCAAACTGCGTTAACGAGGTTGGTCTTGGCTTTATGTTCGCACCGCGTCACCATGGAGCGATGCGCTATGCGATCGGCCCTCGCAAAGAACTCGGTATGCGCACCATATTTAACGTACTTGGTCCGTTAACGAACCCGGCTTCAGCGTCGCGGCAGGTAATGGGCGTTTACAGCGAGCATCTGGTGCAACCGATGGCTGAAGTGTTACACAAGCTCGGGAGTGATCGAGCGATGGTGGTGCATGGTGATGACGGTATGGATGAGATCAGCATCGGTGCACGTACCCATGTATCCGAGCTTAAGGATGGAGCGGTCACCAGTTATACCATCACACCGGAAGACTTCGGTTTTAACAGCAGCGCTATCGCTGACATCAAAGTTGCCGGCGCTCAGGAGAGTCTGGCCATGGTGATGCAGGTGCTCGACAACACACCGGGGGCGGCACGAAGTATTGTCGCGTTGAATGCCGGAGCGGCCATTTACGTAGGTGGTAAAGCCGGTACTCATCAGGAGGGTGTCGATATCGCGTTACAACTATTGGCAGATGGCAGCGCGCGCGAGACGCTGAAGCAGTTGGTCGAGTGTAGTAATGCACAATAAGGCGGAAGTACTATTTCTGCCGTCCAGCCATGATTAGTTAATAAGAGCTATGTCGATGCAGCCTGACACTCCGGATGTTTTAAAAAAAATACTCGCCCGAAAAGTCGAAGAAATCGCCAGTGCCTGCGAAAAAGAAAGCTTGAAGGCCTTGTCTCAACGTGCAGCCGACGCATCGCCTGCGCGTGGTTTTGTCAATGCGTTGCAAGGGTCGGTGGATCGGGGCAGCGCAGCTGTGATTGCCGAAATAAAAAAAGCGTCACCCAGTAAAGGCGTGTTAAGAGAACAGTTTGATCCTGCGGCCATTGCCAGGAGTTACAGTGATGGTGGTGCCAGCTGCCTGTCGGTGCTGACAGATAAAGACTTCTTTATGGGCAGTGAAGAGAACCTCAGACTTGCCCGAGCAGCGTGCGATCTGCCGGTGATCAGAAAGGACTTTATTATTGATGCGTATCAGGTGTACGAAGCTCGTGCCATGGGGGCCGACTGTATATTACTGATCGTATCAGCACTTGGAGACGCAGCACTTGCAGACTTGAGCGGGCTGGCGAATCACCTGGGGATGGATGTGCTTATAGAAGTGCATGATCTGCAGGAGCTAGAAAGAGCGTTGCAGGTTAATCCGACACTTGTTGGCATTAACAATAGAAATCTCAGAACATTCGAGGTGTCGTTGAATACCACCATCGATATGCTCGAGCATATTCCATCGGGCTGTTTGACGGTAACCGAAAGCGGTATTCTCGACCGGCAGGACGTCCTACAGATGCGTGACCACAACGTGCACGCTTTTCTGGTTGGAGAGGCTTTTATGCGTGCAGATTCACCGGGTGAAAAACTGCGTGAGCTTTTTGATACGACAAAATAAAAAGCCCTCCGTGCGGAGGGCTCTTTTTATAATTATTATACGGTCAGAAGTTTATCTGGTGCCGTAAATAACCATGGTCTTACCGCGAGCATGAATAAGGCCGCGGTCTTCAAGATCTTTCAATACGCGTCCAACCATTTCTCTCGAGCACCCGACGATGCGAGCAATCTCCTGGCGGGTGATGCGTATCTGCATACCGTCCGGATGAGTAATGGAGTCAGGCTGCTTGGCCAGATCCAGTAGTGTTGATGCCACTCTGCCAGTCACATCGAGGAAGGCGAGGTCGCGAACCTTGGTGCTGGTTTTGCGCAGCCGTGACGCCAGCTGGGTAGACAGGGCGAACAGAATTTCAGGAGACTGTTCCGCCAGTCTTTTAAATTGTTCGTAGTTAATTTCAGCAACTTCACATTTGTTTCGGGCAACAACCCAGGCGCTGCGTTCGCTCTCTTCATCGAACAGACCCATCTCTCCGAAAAAGTCGCCGTTGTTAAGGTATGCCAGAACAATTTCGCGGCCGTCGTCGTCTTCTATAACAACGCTCACGGAACCATCTACCATATAGTAGAGTGTGTCAGGCTTGTCGCCGTGGTGAATAATGGTAGTCTTCGCCGGATACTGACGACGGTGACTGTGGCGCAGAAGCGTTTCTAGCCATTCCGCTTTCTGAGGCGCATTTCGTGGTGGAAGCATTGATCCTTTTCTCCGCGTAATCTCTGCAGTAGTTGTTCGGGGTTCGTTAGAGCAATAATCGTTCACAGCCCCCGTCGATAGTTGACAATCACATCTATTTTTGTGAAGCCGGACTTTTCGAGTTCGCACAAAGCGGGTTTTTTGTGGTCTACAGCGGAAAATGAAAATGCAAGCAAGGGTTAAATGGCTCGATCATATGAGCTTCGTCGGAGAATCCGGCAGTGGGCACTCTTTTGTTCTGGATGGTTCGCCGGAGCATGGAGGACGCAATCTTGGCGTACGCCCGATGGAAACGGTATTGATCGGGCTGGGAGGCTGTTCAGCCTTTGATGTCATGCTGATGCTAAAGAAGAGTCGCCAGCAGGTAGTTGACTGTGAGGTGGAGCTCAATGCGGTGCGCGCCGACGCAGTGCCTGCGGTCTTTGAGAAAATTCACCTGAAGTTTCTGGTCAGCGGACACAATCTGTCTGAAAAGCAGGTCATGCGTGCCGTGGGTTTGTCGCTTGAAAAATACTGTTCAGTGACTAAAATGTTGGAAGAGACGGTGAAGATCACTCACGAAGTTGTGATCGAAGCCGCAGCATCTGCGGTACCGGCAGATTAGCTCCTGTGAATATATTTCACCAAACGAGCTTAAGTACTTGTTAAGTATTGATATTTGGTAAATGTGCTTCATTTGCACAAGCAAACAAAACGATGTAATGTTTGTCCATAGATTTCCTCCTCCATCCTCCTAAGGTTGGTTAGACGCGGCCATTAGGCCGCGTCGCTTTAATATCAAAGCCTCTCTGCTCTGCCATCCGCGCCACTCAGTCGCGAGTCCGGCATGAACATACTCCTAAATTAGTCTTCAGTAAGCCTTGTATAATGCTTTCTCATATTCTATAGTGGAGGGCTTTTCCAAGTAATACTTGACCGTCCGTTCACGGAGTTTCCATGAAGACCTTCAGCGCCAAGCCGGCCGAGGTGAAACGTCAGTGGTATGTCATTGACGCCGAAAACAAACCGCTGGGAAGACTTGCCAGCGAATGTGCACGCGTTTTGCGCGGTAAGCACAAGCCTGAATACACACCTCACGTAGATACAGGCGACTACATTGTTATCGTTAACGCGGACAAAGTCGCGGTGACCGGTAATAAGGCTAAAGACAAAATGTATCACCACCACACCGGGTACATCGGTAATCTGAAGTCTATAAGTTTCGAGAAGATGCAGGAAAGAGCACCGGGCCGGGTAATCCGGCTGGCAGTGAAAGGTATGCTTCCAAAGAACGCGCTCGGTCGGGAAATGATACGCAAGCTGAAAATCTACCCCGGCACTGAACATCGCCACGCAGCTCAGGCTCCGCAGCCTATGGAACTCAGGTAATCTACATGGCTACTCAAAACTACTATGGCACCGGGCGCCGAAAAACTTCCAGTGCCCGAGTCTTCATGCAAAACGGTAAGGGCGACATCACCGTCAACAAGCGCCCTCTGGATGAATACTTCGGCCGTGAAACGGCTCGAATGATCGTCAGACAACCGCTCGAAACTCTCGAGCTTTCCGACAAATTCGATTTCAACATTACTGTGGCCGGCGGTGGTAACAGTGGTCAGGCAGGTGCGATTCGACACGGTATTGCGAGAGCATTGCTCAAGTATGACGAAGAACTCCGCGGCGATCTGCGAAGAGCGGGCTTCTTAACCCGTGACGCCCGTCAGGTCGAACGTAAGAAAGTTGGTTTGCGAAAGGCGAGACGCGCCACTCAGTACTCCAAGCGCTAAACCTGATCAAAACCCGTATTTCAGAAAAGCCCGCATCAGCGGGCTTTTTTGTGGGTGTTGCTTCATTACTCAGTACGAAAACGCCGGGGCGAGTTCGCGCAGTGACTGCAGGCTGTGTGCGCTGGCATACATATCCAGCTCCGGTACTACCATTTTCATCCCTCTTTCAATTGGCAGGTCTGAAGGCGGTCCCGCATCGCGTCCGAGTAGCGGATTAACCCAAACCAGCTTGCGACATTGCTTTTTTATCTGCAGCACCTGTTCATGCAGGTATTCCGGTGACCCACTGTCGTAGCCGTCGCTGAAGATCAGCACAATGGTTTGTCTGCTGATGGTGGTGCGTGCAAATCGCTGATTAAAATCGCTGAGTGACTGTGCGATTTTGGTTCCGCCGAGCCAGCCGGTCGACAGGTTCTTGAGTTTTTGTTCCAGTCGTGCGGTGTTTTTCTCCTTCATTTCATCACCTATCGGCACAAGATCGGTATGAAATGCAAAGGCGTCGGTGTGTTGGAACTTTTGCGACAACCCGCGGGCAAAGCGCAGAAACAGATAGCTGTACACTTCCATCGACTGACTGACATCGAGTAACAATAAAAACTTTGCGGGCGATTTTTTCGGCGTGCGGTAGGCGAGATCAAAAGTCCAGCCATTGTATTGCAAGCTGCGACGGCTGGTTCTGCGCAGATCAAGCTGTCTGCCCTTGTTAGCGATACGGTAGCGACGGCTGGTTCGCCGGGTAATCTTTTTTGCGATTACATCGATCGACTGTTCTATCTGACGCATGTCGTTTGCATTGAATACAAAGCGAAAGTCTCTTTGTGCCAGTACCCGTGAGTCACTGGCGCCACCTCCGGCGACATCCGCCTGTGAATCTGCAGATTCGCTGTTTGCTACTTGCTGAGCCTGAGTTTCTGAGAAATAACCCAGTCCTGACGTCAGCCCCGCTGAAGTCTGTTGCCGATCTAATGCGGGCAGGTCTGTTTGGCTGTCATTGACGGTAGTTAGCCAGTAGCCGTTGAACAGCTCTGTGAAAATATCCCACTCTTTACGCGACTGGCAGAAGACTGACCGCAGCGATGCATGCAGTGTCAGTCGATTCTCTATTGCGTTGGTGCAAATTACTTCGTGTGTTAGTCGTAATGTTGACGCATTAACGGTAAAGCCTTCCGCTCGCAGCAGCTGCGCAAAGCCCATCAGTCTCTGCTGTAGCTGTGCGACAGGCAATGGGTCTTTCACTGCTGATTGCCTGTGTTCGATAACGTCTTTAAAAAGTCAGTGTCGGCCAGTTCCAGATCTGCTCTGGTCTTGAGCAGGCAGCCCAGTGAAGCTTCGATTTCCTGCAGAGAATGCTCAAGGTCACTCACCTGCATCTGCATTAATGCGGCGGCCCAGTCCAGGGTTTCAGCGACGCCGGGTGTTTTTTTCAAATGCTCCCTGCGCAGCTTCTGAACGAATTCAACAATTGAGCCCGCCAGTTGCGTATCGAGCCGCGGGAGTTGCTGTGTGAGGATCTCGCGTTCTTTTACAGCATCGGGGTAGTCGACAAAGTGGTACAGGCAGCGACGTCGTAGTGCGTCACTTAAATCGCGTGTCGCGTTGGAGGTTAAAATCACCTGCGGTATGTGGGTGGCGTTGATGGTTCCAAGCTCTGGAATAGTGATCTGGAAGTCGGCAAGTACTTCCAGCAGAAATGCTTCGAATTCATCGTCGGCGCGATCAATTTCATCTATTAGAAGCACCACCGGCTTATCGGCAGTGATTGCCTGAAGCAATGGCCTGGGCATCAGGTAGTTTTCACTGAAAATTTTCTGCTCAAGCACTTGTGCAGAGGCGCCCTCAGCTTCATTGAGCCGGATACTCATCAGTTGTTTCTGGTAATTCCATTCGTAAAGCGCCGTGCTCACATCCAGACCTTCGTAACACTGCAATCGCACAAGCGAAGTGTTTTGCGCATCCGCCAGCGCCTGCGCTACCGCAGTTTTACCAACACCTGCATCGCCTTCCAGTAACAGTGGGCGTTGCAATGCCCGTGAAAGATGAAGAACGGTACCCAGGTCATCATCTGCTACATAGCCAGCGCTTAGTAATGCGCTTTTTAACTGTTCGATATCCTGCATGTTTTAGGTCAACTGTGCCTGGGGCTGTGGCCGGTAGATACCGGTGACTGCCGCTTGTTAATGTTTGTAGCAACGATACGACAGGGTCGACCAAGTGGCAACTCACTGTGATTTTGGGGTGCTTTTGGCAAAAAGCTGCGCGCCTGCGCGTTGGCGCTCAAAACCTGTATGAAATGAGCAGAAAGTAAAGCGGGTGTCGACAAATCTCCACAGGAAAAACAAAAAGGTCAAGGATCTGGCTCAGCACCGACATCCGAAAATTATGAATCTATATAAGGGCTTTGTGCTCAAAGCCGCCGTTGTGCTGTTTGCGTTGGTGATTACCAGCCTTGGTTTGTATTACTCGTTTGAGGCGAGTTTAAACAGGCAAAAGCAGAATTTTGAAACTGATGCACTGGCAGTCTCTGCTGCCTATCGCAGTGCTATGGATGTGGTCGATGGTATCGCTACATCGCTCAGTGCATTGCAGATGGGAGAGCAGGAGACTCAGAGCGCCTTTGCACGGAAACTGATTGGCAACTATCCCTTCGTGCAGGGGTTCGGTCGCTTCAACAGTGTGGCGGGTGACGGAGTCGCTGAATTCTCGAAAGAGCAATCAGTGCGGCATCCCGAAAAAGGGCCTGCGGTGTGGTGGTATGACGAAAATGCAAATAGAGTGACCGCCGGCCTGGCATCCGGGTATCGTCCCGCTGAATTGGCCAATCGCACATTTTATCCGGTTACCTCAGCGTACACGCCTGCCGCCACCCGGAATAATGAAGGGCAGGTTGAAGTATCAATAGAAGGGTTCGATCTGGGGTCGGTGCAGGCGCTGGCGACCGCGGTAAGGCGGGCCGCTGAGCGGGGGCAGACAGAGGTCGTCGCGGCACCGTCACCGTGGCCGAATCCGGGTAGCGTTTTTGCCATCAGCAGTCTGTACAGCAGTGGCGATGTGCCTGACTCGATTGAAGATCGCCGTGCAATGATGACTGGTGGATACTGGCTGGAGATCGACTTTAGCAAACTGGAACTACCTCAGGAGATCGTCGACACCATCGGTTTGTCATTCAGT
The DNA here is from genome assembly GCA_020631335.1 of Chromatiales bacterium. Taxonomy (GTDB): domain Bacteria; phylum Pseudomonadota; class Gammaproteobacteria; order Granulosicoccales; family Granulosicoccaceae. The sequence continues at coordinate 2,018 of JAHDHK010000136.1, read as the reverse complement.
CTGATCGGTGCCGAGACCGAGTTTTCCATGAATGATTCTGCTGTATTGCACAGTACAGAACTCCCGGATTCTGAATTGTTGTTTTCAGCATGGCTAAAGCCGAATGAATGGATAAATTCTTTTCGTGCCGGTGAGCGCATTTATACGATTAGACTATCTCAGCCACGCGGCATGACATTGGTGGCTTTTACGTTGTGGCTTCTGGCTGTAGCTGCGCTGCTTGCGGCGATGACAACTATTGCCGTCCTCAATGCGAAAAGACTGAAAGCGCTCAACAATCAGAAAAAGCAGAGCGAGAAACTGTACCTGGAGCAACAGCGTGCCGCCGTTACTCTGTCTCACATCGGTGATGCGGTGGTGAGTACTGATGTCCAGGGCAACGTGCTGTATGTAAACAAGGCGGCAGCTGAGATGCTTGAGATTACTGCTGAAAATATCATCGGTCAGCCGATTCAATCGATATTCAGAACCGCACCAATCGAGTCACAGCCGGTAAGAAAAATTCATTCAATCAACCGGCAGTACTATCTCAGCGATGAGGTGGTCAGCTGTGACAGATACCTGCTTCGAGTAGACGGCAGCGAAATTGCCGTGAACGAAACAGCTTCACCGGTATTCGATGTACAGGGGAGTCGAACTGGCAGCGTAGTGGTGTTGCGTGATGTGACTGCGGAAAAGGAACTTACCCGGCAACTGGAGCATCAGATCAATCACGATCCTCTGACCGGACTGGCCAACCGATTAAATTTTGATAGTCAGATGCGTGCACTGTTTGAACAATCGGCTGAAGACAGTGGTGAGCATGCATTGTGTCTGATCGACCTCGATCGATTCAAGCAAGTGAATGATACTTGTGGTCACGCTGCAGGCGATCAGTTACTGATCGAACTTTCCACCGCGCTGGGTGCAAGAATCAGATCAGAAGATCTTCTCGCCAGGCTGGGCGGAGATGAGTTCGCGGTGGTGCTCGAAAATTGTAACAACGAAGCAGCTATTAGTGTGGCTCATCGACTGCACCGCTTTTTCAATACCTATCACTTTGAATATGATGGCAAAGTGTTTCCAGTACGTGGAAGTATCGGCTTAGTACATTTTGTACCCGGTGAAATGGACTTTGAAAGCGTCTCGGCGGCAGCTGATGTCGCTTGCTATAAAGCCAAAAATAACGGTCGAAATGCAGTGCACGTGCATAGCTGGGAAGATGAAATCGATTCAGACATTAAAATAGAAGAGTTGTGGAAACCGCGAATCGATCATGCACTGAACAATGACGGTTTTACGCTGCATGTTCAGCCGATTTGCGCACTTGAAAACGGTGAGCCGGCATCGCCTCGTTTGCATGAAATATTTGTTCGTATGAGAGACGAGCACAATACCAGTGCGTTGTATTATCCTCAGCAGTTTTTGAAATCAGCTCAAAGATATGGTGTGACAGGGCAGATTGATGAATGGGTAATAGCCAACTCGCTGGAATCTATTGCCGCACTGCCGGGCTATTTATCCAACGATGTATTCTCCATTAATCTGTCATCCGAGTCACTGGTGCGCGGAGACTTCTACGAGTATCTGGCAGCGCAACTGTTAAAGTACTCAGTTGCCGGTTCGAGACTTTGTTTCGAATTGACTGAAGAGTCGATACTGAACAATTTTGAAGAATCAAAAGCGGCAGTTAATGGAATGAAAAAGCTCGGGTGTAAGGTTGCACTTGATGATTTCGGTGCCGGTGTCAGTTCGCTCTCATCACTGCGCGATCTGCCGCTTGATTACCTGAAAATCGACGGGCAGTTTATCTCGCGTATGCACAACTCACGGGTTGATGCGTGCATGGTGAGATCAATCCACAGTTTTGCCCGGGCTATGGGGCTGAAGACAATTGCCGAAAAAGTAGAGTCAAAGCAAACCTGCCAACAACTGGCAGAAATCGGTGTGACTTATGTGCAGGGCTATGTGGTGGCTGAGCCTGCGACATTTTACGATTACTTTAGCTATGCCAAGGCGGCATAAAATCGCCGGCAGTC
>JAHDHK010000135.1 GCA_020631335.1 Chromatiales bacterium | reverse complement strand
GGACGGCCTTGAAGGAAAGTTCCCGAGCGTATCGGATGTTATTGACTGGAACATCTACCTGATGATGTATAACCCCAATGCCTTTCAGGAGGTGATGGGTATGTTCTGGCAGGATCATTTCGGTGTGGATTTCGAAGCATTTCGCGGTCAGGAAGATCATCTGATGATTGACTTCATCAACCTGTTGCGTCAGCGCGGTCTCGGCAGCTTCCGCGATCTGCTGGTAGATGTGTCGCGCCATGGTGCGATGTTGATTTTTCTCGATGGGGCAGACAACAGCAAATTCGCACCAAATGAAAACTATGCCAGAGAGTTCTGGGAGCTATATACGCTTGGTGTGGACAACGGCTACACAGAACTCGATGTACTCGAAGCGTCACGTGTTTTCACCGGCTGGCGCCGGGAGTTCAACGCTAACACCGGGCTCACCAGCGTAGTGTTCGACGCGGAGAATAAAGCGGTTGGCAGTAAGCAACCACTGGGCAGCAGTGTCGGCCACACACTCGACAAAGATGATTACGACACCATGGTGGATCTCACCATGCAATACACCGATGAGCAGGGAAATCACCTGGTATCTCAATTCCTGAGCAGCAAACTGTTGAAGTATTTTTACAGTGATTCCCCCTCCGATGTACTGATCGAAAAATTTGCCGGTGTGCTGCGGCAGAATAGCCTCAATGTCGGTGCATCACTCAAAACACTGTTTCTATCCGAGGCATTCTATTCCAGTGCCGCGCGGGAAGGCATGGTACGAGACTTCTATGAACAGGTGGTCGGACTGGTGCGCACCACCGGGCTCACCGAATCCTCCTGGAACTATCGCAGGTACCTCTATGAAATGGAAAGCGTACCTTCACGACCGCCCAGTGTAGAGGGCTGGCCGGAAGGTGACGACAAAATCAGCAGCCATGCAACAGGTGTGGCACTTCCCAACTTTGTTAACGAACTGATTACCAACCGCGGCAATCAACTCGATGCCGGCTACGATATCGGCATCGCCCTGCAACCCGAGGGTGCCAGTGGTGCAGCGGAAGTGGTCGATCATGTGGCGATACTACTGGGTGTAACTCTGGATGACAGCGAGAGACAGGATCTCATCGACTACATGAACATTCAGATTAGCTCAGATGGTACCGAGACGCCGGTTAACTACACACCACAAACCACTGACCATCAAAATCGCAAACTACGCAACCTGCTTTGGATACTCTGCCAGCATCCAGACTTCCATATCAAGTAAGGAAACCCCATGAATCACATCGAGCAAACAGTTTTATCACGACGGCAGTTTGTAAAACTTGGAATAGCCGGTGCGGGGCTGGCAGCTATCGGTCCGCTTGCAAACCAGGCACTGGCAGCAGATAACAAAAAATTTGTTGTGCTGGTGAATCTGGATGGCGGCAATGATTCCTTAAACACCGTTATCCCGCTGAATATTGGAGCGTATCACGACAGACGACCATCACTGCGTATTGAAAGCCCGCTTGAATTAACCGGGGGTGCTGCCGGTACGACTGACTATGGCTTACATCCAAACCTCACCGGTCTGCAGTCATTGCACGCTGAAGGTTCACTGGCAATGATTCAGAAAGTCGGCTACCCGGACGCTAATCGCAGCCACTTTACCAGCAAGGACATTTTCCATACGGGTGACACCAGTGCGCTGAACGCTAACAATAAGGCAGGCTGGGTGGCACGCTATGCAAAGCTCTACAACGATCACAGCCTTGGCTGCATCTCTATTGGTTACAATGCAAAAGCACTACAGGGGCCCGACGTTAACTTGCTGCAGCTGAGCCGTTTGTCGTCATTTTCCTATAACACTGACGGCCGTTATCCGGGAGAAAGCGAAAGGCGTTTGCAGCTGGCCAAAGCACTGCTTGATCGCAAAACAGCCGCTGGTAACACTGATATCGTCAAGCGCGCTATTCAATCGGGCCATCAGAACATTGAAACCATACAGCAGATTGTGACCACCTATACACCGACTGTCGAATACCCGGGCTCACGCTTTGGCCAGTCAATGGAAGACATCGCCCGACTGGTTCACGGCGGTGGTCTGGACACTGATATTTACTACACCGGCCTTGGTGGATTTGACACACATAGCGGTCAGGGTGCCACCGGTGGCAGACACCCCAACCTGATGGCTGATCTGAACAGTTCTCTCACCGCTTTTGCCGATGACATGAAAGCAATTGGCAAATGGCAGGATTGCGTAGTGGTGGTTTTCTCCGAGTTCGGGCGGCGTAATTTTGAAAACGGTTCGGGTGGCACAGATCACGGTGAAGGACAAACGATGCTGGTCACCGGCGGTGGAATTCAAGGGGGTATGTTTGGTGGCACACTGGTGCCGTCGGACATTCGCGATGAAAACAGCATGCCGATGGAAGTGGATTTCCGACAGGTATTCAGTGAAGTCATCAGTAACCATCTCGCACACGATGCAAGCCCTGTGTTCCCGGACACAAACCGATTCACCAGCTCAGCACTTGGTTTTGTTTAAACAGACCAACTGACAATCAGCACTGCATACATTAACCGTACTACAGACTGCTAACAAGGCAATGTCAGCAACCAGCCAGCTACGGGTATTCACTTTCTGGATACTCGTACTGGCGAGTGCATGCAACCACTCGCAAAATAGTATTGCCACCCACCCGGATATCCAGGTCTCTCTTCGTTCAGCGAGCGAAGTCAGTGAATTATCATTAATCGATGAAAACCGGGCGAGCGACGACAACACCATAATCACCGGTTTTTCCGTCGCTCCTGCACTTCCCGACGGTTTGAATTTCGACCCATCGACAGGTGCTGTGTCCGGAACACCGACAATACCGATCCCTCTCAGTGCCCACACCGTCTACCAATGGAGCCAGGATCAGATTGTCAGTCGTCATCAGGTTTCAATCAGCATCGACAAGGCATTGCCTGAGCGACTGCAATGGCTCACTCCGGGGTTCAATGCAGAGGTAGTACTTAGCGATGCGTCGATACCGGTACGGATGGCACTGGCACCGGACGGCAGGCTTTTTTACGCGGAGCTGCAGACCGGACAAATCCGTATTGTCAGCCCTCAGACCGGTCTGCTGGCCGCACCTTTTGCGCGAGTTGATGTTGCCAGCGGAGAAGAAAAAGGCATTCTCGGTCTGGCGCTTGACCCGCAGTTTTCAACCAATGGATATGTTTATGTCCACGCTACCGTTCGTACCAATAACACCACCGATCAATATCATGCACAAATTATCCGTTATGCCGCTCTGCAAAACCTCGGTGTGAACCCGACTGTACTGGTTGATCACCTGCCAGCCGCAGATCTGCATAACGGGGGCGATATCCTGTTTGATCATCAGGGCAACCTGTTCGTCGGCAGAGGTGATCTGACAGCCCCCCATCGGGCACAACTAACCGGGGACACTGCAGGCAAAGTTTTGCGTTATACAAAAGACGGCGGTGTGCCGGCGGACAATCCCTTCCCCGGCAGCGCTGAATGGGCTCGTGGTTTACGTAATACGTTTGCACTCGCACTGCATCCGCACACCGGTGATTTGTTCGGCGCAGATGCCGGACCTGCCAGCGACGACAAACTCAACTTCCTTTCTGCCGGTAAAAATTTCCTCTGGGGAATGCAAGAAGAACCGCAGGGTCACAGTGTCGGCTATTCAATACGCATCTGGCCGGAAGTTATTACCCCGACAGCACTGCTTTTTCACTCCGGCAACGGTGGTTTCGATGACTATCGGCACCAGCTGTTTGTCACAAGCTACAACTCTGAAAACATTCGCGTAGTACATTTAACAGGTGATGCATTTACCGATTTTATTAAGGAAGAAACTTTCGCCGAATTTGAAACCAGCGACTTCAGCAATAAGCCATTACATGTGATTGAAGCACCGGATGGCAGTTTATATGTTTCTACCTTCGATACTATTTACCGCGTCTATTCATCAGTCACTGAATAAGACTTCTCATTTACATCTACGTCGCACCTCAGCCGCGGCACAAGTATAAAAGCCTCAATAAAAAACTGGGTGGAACACGCCTAACGCGAATCGCTCATACCACCTGAACGCGCCGGGCTGAAACTGATTTTCAATCACAAGATCAAAAGCCAGCTTGCTGATGTGACTGCAAATCCGGGCACAGTACGGATTCCCTGCTACCCTGACATCATGTGCTCTGTTTAAATTACCGATACCGCGCGCTATATTCTGTGAATTGATCGCAGGCTGATTCCTTATGTATACACCCTTGTACGCTTCTGTTCTGGCTTTTCTGTTTGTTGCACTGAGCTTCAGAACCATTTTGTTGCGGCGCGCGCTCGGTGTTGCGATCGGAACCGAACGCAACGATGAACTGGCTCGCGCTGCGCGTGTCCACGCCAATTTCGCAGAATATGTACCACTGACACTACTCCTGTTGTTCTTTCTTGAAACCACCACCGACATCGGAGCAGGCCTTCACATCCTTGGCTGCGCGCTGATTGCTGGAAGGCTGTTGCATGCTTATGGCGTCAGCCAGCCGGACGAAGACTTCCGTTTCCGCGTAACCGGGATGGTAATAACACTTGGTACAATGATCTCGGCCGCCGCACGAATAATGGCAAGCTACGCTGCCTGACAGTAACGGGCACTGCCCCTTCAATCTGCGGAACCATCTCGCGGTGGTCCAACCGCCGTCTGATTCCGTAACGGCAAACATAATATAAGCACGGCAACCGCTTTCTTTACCCCCGACACAGACCTGACACTATGAACGCAACATTTTTTCTACGCATCATTGCCGCTATCCTCTTCATATTCGGCATTATTTATTTGGTGAACCCGGCTATGCTTGCCGCCAAGGCCGGTATCACCGCCGACCCGTCCGGTCTGACCGATATTCGAGCAACCTACGGCGGGGTTCAGATCGGCATTGCGGTTTTTCTATTCTGGGCATGCCGCAGTGAGGCTTATCTGAAACCGGCTCTGGTAGCTACTCTGGTAATCTTCGGCAGCGTAGGTGCCGGGCGGCTTTACGGTGCGATAGCCGATGGGGCGCTGTCCGGCTTTAACCAGATCGGGCTCGGTTTTGAAATTGTACTGACTGTGGTGTGTACGCTGTTTCTTATGGCAGCAAAAAAAACCCGGCCTGAGAATAGACCGGGTTAGCAAAGGGCACAGGGTAAGCGGGTAGTTACACAGGTGCCGAGGGTATATCGTTTTACCCGAAACTATGCGCGATTAGTGCGGTATCAGCACCGTGTCGAGCACATGAATAATGCCATTGGTAGCCTGAATATCAGTCGCGGTAACCGCAGCATCGTTGATAAACAGGTGGCCACCTTTCACTGTGATCTGAACGTCATCACCATTGGCCATAGTGACCGATCCGCCGGCAAGACTCAGCGCCGTCGCAGCGTCAACCGCCGCATCTTCTATCACGTGATAAAGCAAAATATCAGTCAGTGTGTCCGGGTCTGCCAACAGCGAATCAATAGTCTCCTGTCCAAGTGCAGCAAAGGCGGCATCAGTCGGGGCGAAAACCGTATATGTCTCATGGTTACCGGCTAACGGTCCATCGAGGCCGGTCGCCTGCAGCGCCGCCACCAGTGTGTTAAAGCTACCAGCGGCTATGGCGGTGTTGTATATGCTCTCAAGCTGAGCTTCCGGCTGATCTGCCGGCGGCAACAATACCGCATCGATTACGTGGATAATCCCGTTGGTGGCCTGAACATCAGTGGCGACCACTTCTGACTGATTGACGAACAACTTGCCACCATCAAGTGACAAACCGACATCGTCACCGTTGGTCATCGTGACGCTGGAACCGGCAAGGCTTATCGCGGTTTCGGCGTTAACTGCCTGGCCGGAAATGACGTGATACAGCAAAATGTCACGCAGGGTGTCCGGGTCGGTCAGCAGGCTGTCAATTGTGTCCTGCCCCAACGCTGCAAATGCTGCATCGGTCGGTGCAAACACAGTAAACGACGCCTTGTCGTCAGCCAGCACAGGCACCAGCCCGGTGGCTTCCAGCGCTGCAGCTAACGTGTTGAACGAACCGGCAGCCAGGGCCGTATCAACGATATTAAGTAATTGGGTGTTTTCCCCACTACCGTCATCCTGCGATTCTCCACCGTCCGTATTATCCGCCGGTGGCAGCAGTACCTTGTCAATCACGTGTATCGTGCCATTGGTTGCCGCTACATCCGGTGTAATCACCTGAGAGGTGTTGATGAACAGCTTGCCGTCCTGAAGAGACAGCTGAAGGTTGTCCTGATTAGCCGCCTGTACCGAGTTGCCCGCCAGAGAAACAGCGGTAGTGCTGTCAACGTTCTGATCTGCCAGCACGTGATAGAGAAGAATATCTGTAAGCGCATCCGGATCAGCGAGTAAACTGTTGATCGTGTCTTCGCCAAGTTCTGCAAATGCGTCATCAGTCGGCGCGAACACGGTGAACTGGCGAGTCTCATCCGCCAGTACAGCATCCAGTCCGGTTGCACCCAGTGCGGCTGCCAGTGTTTTAAAGCTGCCTGCATCTACCGCTGTTTGTACAATGTTTCCGGTGGCCTCACCCGGTACGGCACCTGCAGTGCCTGCAGCATTGTTAGCCCCGATAATCGTGTTGCCGTCACCGTCACATGCCGCCACACCCAGCGCAAATACAATGGGAAGTCCAATCTGTCGTAATAATTTCATGTTGCGTGTCCTGTGTTATCCAATCAATTCGTATTTCGAATTGTGGAGCGAAGGTTAACGACGCACAGGTGAATGCGTTGTGACCAAAAAAAATCAGCCGTTCACGCCACGTTCACATCTGGGAACCAATGGCGAAAATCACGGCACGATCACATGCGATACGGTAGTGTTTCCCCAATTTTCCGGACCATTTAATACATGAACGCGAATGCACAACCGAGGGTTCAATCACGTCTGCTGCGGGCATTTGTACTTCAGTTGGCACTGATTAGTTTTGCCACCGTCGCCGGTGTGATGGCCGCAAGCCTGGTCGCCGAGCGTATTCTGGTGAATCAGGCGCTAAGCGGAGAGGCGGACTATTTCTGGGCGCAACGCAAACACAACCCGGCATTCCCGATCCCCAATACACTCAACCTGCAGGCCTATCTTCACAACGGTGACAACACATTGCTGCCCTCAGAGCTCAGATCCCTGCCACCGGGTCAGCAACGCGTGAATTTTCAGGGAGATGAACTGATCGCGTATGTCAGTACCAACAAGGATGAAACACTGACACTCTTATTTCAGGATGAAACCGTTTCAAACCTCGGGTTTTACTTCGGTGTTGTGCCGCTTACTCTGGTATTACTATTGATGTACGCACTGGCCTACCTGACCTATCAGCTCTCTAAACGGGCAGTATCACCGATTGCAAAACTGGCAGACACCATCGAGCACTTCGACTTCAACGCAAGAGACGCAGCAGAGCTCGATTTAAGCAAATTTTCTGGCCCGCACAACTCCGAGACACTGGTACTGGCAGATGCGTTACAACATTTCATCGAGCGCACCAATGAATCACTCGAGCGCGAAAGAAATTTTGCGCGCTATGCGTCACATGAACTGCGCACACCACTGGCGGTGATAGACGGTTCTGTGTCTTCACTGGCACTACTGGACTTACAGGAAAAGCCGGCCAGAGCTGTGGAGAGAATAAAGCGAGCCAGCAGGCATATGCTGGACTTAACCAGCACCCTGTTACTGTTGGCTCGCGATCAGAAAAACGGTGATCATCTGACCAACCTGAGCGTTAACAGCGTCATCGAAGATCTGATTAGTGAAATCAACGCGGTGGTTCCCACCGACAATATTTTGATTACACATCATCGCAATCACGACCTTCACATACTCGCCAGTGAAGCGTCTTTAAGAATTGTAATCGGCAATGTGCTGCGCAATGCATGTCTGTACACCGAGGCAGGTGCGGTGGATATCTACTGCGATAAATACGCGATCACTATTGCCGACAATGGCCCGGGTTTATCACAGGCAGATCAGCGGCGTGTATTTGACCCATTCTACCGCGTGGAAAAAAGAGTCAGCGGATCCGGACTGGGTCTATCACTCGTTAAAACAACCTGCGACACCTACGGCTGGCAGGTAAACATCAATAGCGAGCTGGGTACCGGCTCAAGTTTCACCATCAGCTTCGGCGATTCGGTAACCGGACCCGGCAACCGTGTGCAGTAGCGTTATTGAAAAGGGCTTATCGACCGTTTTTCGCAACTTGTAGATCTGACTGCGCAGTGTGTCACTGGCAGGTGGATCATCCCCCCAGAGCTCGGACTCTATCTCCTCGCGCGTGACCACGTTTGGCATTTTCTTTAACAGAATGCGCAGAATCTGGAAGCCGGCCGGCGTGAGCTGCAACACTTCGCCGGCCCGCTTTACTTCGCGGGTTCCGGTATCCAGCTCCAGGTCAGCAACCGTTAACACCTCGTTGGTCACTTTGCCTTGATGTCGGCGGCTCAGCGACTTTATCCTCGCTACAAGCTCCGGCAGATCAAACGGTTTTACTACGTAGTCGTCAGCGCCGTATTCAAAGCCCTGCAGTTTGTCACCCAGTTCATCACGTGCTGTCATCATAATGACCGGTGTGCTGTTTTTATCTTTTTCTCTTATTTCCCGACACAGCGTATAACCGTCCATACCGGGAAGCATCAGGTCGAGCACAATCACATCAAACCGGTGTTGTCTGGCCAGATGAAGACCAGTCATTCCATCGGCGGCAAAGTCCACCACAGCCCCCATCGATTCAAGAAAGTCGACGACCGTTTCGGCCAGATCATGGTGATCTTCTACCAGCAGAATATTTAGCTTTTCTAACGGTTGCATGGTGAAACAAAGAAATATTGCAGAGCAAATCTGCACGCCACCATTATGCCAACCTTTTGCTTTATGTGACTAAAGCCACTCAAGTACACGTCACAAATATGTAAAACGGGTACATTCATGGCAGTCACAATGCATAGCGAGTCAACGGTTTCATACCGCGGCAGCCAAACGCCCCTGACATGCAATTCAGCCTGCAGTGGCAAGTGCCGCGCGAATTTTGTCTGCGTGGGCCTTGATGACAGCGGCATCTGCCATCTTCCCGGGAGGACGCAGCTTGTCACCTTCTAGCCGGGGCAGCACATGGAAATGCAGATGAAAAACCTCCTGACCGCCAGCCGCTTCGTTGAACTGTTGTAAGGTAATACCCTGCGCATTAAACGCTTTCAACGCTGCGTGACTGACTAACTGCACTGTCGCAAGGCAGGCGGTTAGCTGCTGACTCGTTGCGTCCAGCATATTGCGCGCCGCTGATTTCGGAATGACCAGCATATGGCCGTCTGCCCGCGGCATGATATCCATGATGACGAGTGTTTGATCATCCTCATACACGCGTTCCGCTGGCAGTTCTTCCCGCAGAATCTTTGCGAATATGTTGCCGTCATCGTAAGACATGACTATCTCCGGTTTGCCACTTTGCCGGCTATTCTACCGGTTTAAGGTATCGCTCATACACGCTTTAATGAGAACAGCGTTAATGGACCACGTCTGTCGGTGTCATTTGCGCAACCGGTGAAGCCGCCGACCAGCCCAGACCCGTTTTAATTCGCTCACAAGTGTGGTTCTCCCAGGCATCATCGAAACAACTCACCGCTTTGCTGAGGCTGTGCCCCTGTATCAGGCCGACACCGATCTCACTCACCAGTTCGTTAAGGCTGAGCTTGCTGTGAATATCAACGCCCTCAAGAATCACCGCCGTACCCAGTTCACGCTGGCTCTGCACCAGGTAACGGATTAACGTATCTGCCATCCGTGTATCAAACGAGAGAATGTCTCTGTCGATTTTCACATAATGAGGTTTCAAACTGTCCAGTCGGGACAATGACGCATTGCCGACACCGAAGTCATCAATAGCAAATCTCACCCCGGTCAACTGGCCAAGCTGCCTGACGACGTCCCGGTATTCTTCGAGTTGCTGACGAGCCTCTAATTGTAACTCCGGTGACACCACTGTCTTCTCTGACACTTCCATAATCAAATGATGCCCGCTGATGGGCGCGCTTCGATCCAGCACATCGTAAAGCAGCTCTCTATACGCAGACGATTTCAGTGTGGCCGGGTACACGTTCAATGACAACGGCTTTATCTGTTTCGCATCCGTAACAGCACGTTCACGACTATGCTGGGCACCGTAAGAAGCGATCGTTGTCTCAAGCAATGTGGAGTCGAGTTCGAGCTGAAACCCCATACCCCATAAGCTGGCAGCATTAAATATGTCTACCGGTGCCGCGCTGGATTCCAGATGCTCTCTCGCCAGAGCCTCATAGGCGAATACATCGACGTCTCTGGACGCGGGATTAAAGCGGAACATCGGCTCAAAATGTACATTGATTCCACTGAGCTGATTGCGAAAGATACGCCGCCTGTCTTCATACATATCTTTGCTGACAAATCGATACGTTTGTTTCAATTGATCGTAAACACGCGCTTTGAGCTTATCGAACGACTCGAAGTTGGCCCATGCCAGCGCGTCGTGCAAAGAATTGATGACCGTGCTGAGCACCTCGGTCATTGGAAACCTTTCAAAGCCCCCTTTAACAGCGACGAACACACCGCAGTTAGGCAGCTGCTCGTTGGTAACCACCATACATTCATAGTTACTGCCACGCGAAGGCGATAATTGCGGCAAAAAATTCTGCAATCGCAGGGACTGATTAACGGGCTGATTTCCATAGCTCTTTAACGACTCCTCCAGTACCGTGTGTACAACAGAGGCAGAGCAGTTGTGCAGTAGTTGATTTGAATCAGCTTCATATAAATGCAGCTGGCCGCTTTTACTGCGAAAATAGCAGTACACCATTTGTGCTTTGAGCACCTGTTTCAAGGCTTCGGCAAAATGATTCAGGTTGCGTCTGCGATCATTCATGCGCATGACCTGCAGCCTGGCAATCAGCTGTTCAACAAAATCATCATAGCCGCTCATATGACAGGGCAGCGGATCTACTGACTCCGCTATTTGCGACACCTCGGCAACCCGCTCCATCATCTGGCTGACCGGTGAGCTGTCTTTTTTCATACGGCTGGCAAAATCCACTACGCGTGACACAAACTCGGTGGCGCTGGTGTCTGACAACTTCAATGCGACCCCATGATCTTCAACGTGCAACGGTGTCAGAAAAGCCAGTCGGGATTGTGAAAAGTCGGTTTCCTTGTTCAGCAACACCGGAATGATCAACGCCTCGCCCTTCATTGCGCGACGCATTGCTTCTACTTCTGCACGGGAAATCCCCGAACAATCCCGGGTGTTCTGGTCAAGCAAAAACACGTAAAGATTGGTGCGCGCGTCATCAGTACCGACGGCATGAGCCTGCGCAGCCTGGTAGCACACAGAGTCCAGCATGCCGAGGCGGCTGACCTCATTCAAAGCACTTTCCAACACCATGCGATCGAATGCGCTGTCGCCGGAGCCCAGAATCAAGGCATGCAGGGAAGCCACCGGGCCGGTACTGCAGCTCGTCGGGGCAAGGGTAGTATGAGCAGGAGCCTCAATCATTGGTTACACCGCCAGGGTATTTTTAGAATTTATTTTTATTATTATTTTTGATACCGATCGGCTTACCGGTCACCCGCCAGCCGCAGGACCATGTTGTATCATGCCTTTAACAATCAGAACCAGTATCGTTACACCACCAACTTAAAGTAATTCCTCACGTTGTTGCTTAAAGCCACCGATATTTATCCAGTTCCCGAAAAAACCACCCAGATTACGCCTTAGTTAGGTTTGCCAAAAGCGCTCATTTCACTTTTTAATTTGCTTTTTTCTTTTTTTTCAGCAAGTTAGCCACCGCAAGCTTTCAATTCATCGCGCTGAATTGCTGAATCACCCTATCCCGCTCATACTTCAGCATCATTCACAGTGAACGGGACTTTCAGGTTTGAACGCACACACTTTCGATATAGCAGTATTCGACGGCGACGGGATCGGCCCGGAAATTATTGCGCCGACCATCGCTCTGCTGGAATCCGTGTCCAGACCCTTTAGCTCGTTTTCGCTGAACTTTACCCACCTGCCCGCTGGTGCTGCACATTACGAAAAAACCGGCGATGGCCTGCCACAGGAATCCGTCGACGCGGCAGCAAAAAGCCACGCGATCCTGTTGTCCGCGATGGGGCTGCCACACATCCGCAAGCCCGATGGCACCGAACTCATCCCACAGGTTGATCTGCGGATCGCATTGAATCTTTTTGCCGGCGTACGTCCTGTATTCACCTTCAAAGGCGGTCCGAAAATCCTCAGTGACGAGCGCGCAGCCTCTCTCGATTTTGTGCTGGTACGCGAATCCATTGAGGGTTTGTTTGCGCATAAGGATGAGGGACAGGTAATCGATAACCGCGAAGCGGTAGAAACCATGCGCATAACCAGAGAAGTATCAGAGCAACTCTTTGATTTCAGTTTCAAGCTTGCTCAATCCCGTGCGAAAAAGCTAGGCAGGCCCGGAAAACTCATGTGCGTAGACAAGGCTAACGTTTTCCGTTCTTTCTGGTTTTTCAGAGAAATATTCTACGAAAGAGCCAGCCGTTTCGAAGACATTGAAGCCTCGGCCATGTACGTCGATGCACTGGCGTTGAAGATGGTGCAGAGTCCGTGGGATCTCGACGTTATGGTCACTGAAAATATGTTCGGTGACATTCTCTCTGATCTCGGCGCAGGCATCATGGGCAGCCTGGGTCTGGCTCCATCAGCAGATATCGGTGCTGAAAACGCGGTGTTCCAGCCATGCCACGGGACAGCACCGGATATCGCCGGGCGGGGACTGGCAAACCCGATGGCAATGATACTGTCAGGTGCGATGATGCTGGAATACCTTGGCGAGAAATACGATTGCCCCGACGCTGACAACGCGGGACAACAACTCAGAGACGCGGCACTTGCTGCAGCTGCAACCCCGCAGGGCAAAGGCGGTGATGTCGGTGGCAACGCCAACACAGAAACCATCGCCGCGGCGGTTGCCGGCTACCTCAGTTAGATGGATAAACTATTGAAAACGGCGGTGGTCGGCGCAGGCTACTTTGCCCAGTTTCACATTGAAGCGTGGAAGCGACTGGATCACGCACAGCTTGGCGCTATTGTAGAAATAGATCCGCAACACCGACAACAGCTTGCGGCACAGCACCCGGGCGTTGAGGTGATAAGTTCGATCTCGGAACTTTCATTTAGGCCGGATATCATCGACATCGCTACCCCTCCGGTAACCCATGCAGAACAAATTGAACAAGCTTTCACACACGAAAAAGCACTGGTCATTTGTCAGAAGCCGTTTTGCGGATCACTCGAAGTCGCCGAGAAGGTGACCCGGGATGCGGTGAAAAACAACCGGACAATTGTTGTCCATGAAAATTTTCGTTTCCAGCCATGGTATCGAAAGATCAACGAACTGCTGCAGGATCAGTTGCTCGGTGAAGTGCAGCAGGCAACCTTTCGACTGCGGCCGGGTGATGGACAGGGACCGGAAGCCTACCTTGAGAGACAACCTTACTTTCAACAAATGCCGCATTTCCTGATTCACGAAACAGGCATTCATTTTATCGATGTGTTCCGTTTTCTTTTTGGCGAACCAGATGAACTATCAGCAGACCTCAGACAACTCAACCCGCATATTGCCGGTGAGGATGCCGGCATTTTTACCTTTATGTACAACAACGGTCTGCGTGTCGTTTTCGACGGCAACAGACACCTCGATCACGGCGCTGCTAACACCAGGCATACCATGGGTGAAATGCTTATAGAAGGTACCGGGGGCACGTTGCAGCTCACCGGTGACGGAGACATCCTTCACCGGACTTTCGGCAGTACCCAAACCAGCAACATCCCCTTCCCTCGCAGCGGTACAGGCTTTGCTGCCGACTGCGTTTATCTGTTGCAGGCACATGTGGTCAGCCACCTGTTAGACGGAACCACGCTTGAAAACAACGCCAGTGATTACCTGCACAATCAAAAGCTCGAAGCGCTGGTATATCAGGCAAATGAATCGGGCCGGAAACTCCCGGTCCACTAGCAATGTAATGTTTATGGACTGAAAACAAAAAGCATATTGCAGATAAACAGGAAAAATAAATGACGGACGAATGGGAAGTCTTTGCGCTCAAGTACGCCGATCACAATATAAGAGATCGCCGTGAATCATTTTTGTTTGACGACAATCATGACGCACCATGGCCGCTCGACTACTTTGTCTGGCTGCTGAAAAACAACGATAAATATATCCTCGTTGACACCGGGTTCGACCGCAGCGAAAGTGAGCTTCGGGGCCGGACAATCTATCAGGAGCCGGCCGCTAAACTGGCTCAATTCGGTGTTAAGCCCGATATGATTGAGGATGTGATCATTACGCATATGCACTATGACCACGCCGGCTGTGTCACCGACTTCATGCATGCGACATTTCATCTACAGGAATTTGAAATGCAGTACGCTACCGGTCCGTGTATGTGCCACGGTGTGTTGAAAAAGCCATTCACTGTCAGCCATGTGTGTGCACTGATCAAACAACTGTACGATGGCAGATTGAGGTTTTACAACGGCAGCGCGCAAATCACACCGGGGGTGGAGGTTCACCTTATCGGCGGCCACAGCAGAGGCCTGCAGTGTGTACGCGTTAAAACAAAGCGCGGCTGGGTAGTATTGGCATCCGATGCCAGTCATTATTATGAGAACTTCCTGAACAGCACACCGTTTCCAATTGTTGTGGATCTGGAAAACATGTTGCAGGGCTTCAAAACCATTCAACATTTGGCTGACAGCACCGATCACATCATTCCCGGACACGACCCTGCGGTAAGAACCCTCTACCCGCCGGTCACCGGCGGCGATGATTCAATACTGCGACTCGACGTACCACCGCAAAATTAGCTTGAGCGCGGCCCGCAATTCGCCACGCACACCGGCAATTGAAC
>JAHDHK010000134.1 GCA_020631335.1 Chromatiales bacterium | reverse complement strand
TCATACACGGGTATCGCTTCATGCACCGCTATTCACAGGAGATCACTTGATAGTTGCAACTGCCGGCCATGTGGATCACGGAAAAACCTCGCTGGTCCGTTCTCTGACCGGCGTAGACACAGACAGTCTGCCGGAAGAAAAAAAGCGCGGTTTGTCTATCGATCTCGGTTTTGCGTACCTGCCTGATCCTGCTGATGAAAATCGCACAATTGGTTTTGTTGATGTGCCAGGCCATGAAAAGTTCGTTCGCAACATGATTGCCGGTGTCGGGTCCATTTCACTGGCGATGCTGGTGGTTGCTGCAGATGACGGGGTGATGCCTCAGAGTCTTGAGCATCTCGCCATTCTGACGTTGCTGGGTGTCCGCCGGATTGTGCCGGTGGTGACCAAGACTGATCTTGTATCGAAAGAACAACTTGCCGAGGTAACCGCGGCGGTTCATCAGCACCTCGACGACCGCAAGCTGGCGGTGGAAGCGTTGTTTTGTGTTTCAATGAATGAACCGGCATCGGTTGACCGGCTGCGCAACTATCTATGGAGCCGGTTCGATGAAAATGTGGCTGAGCATATCGGCCCGCGGTATTTCCGTCTGGTGGTTGACCGTTGCTTTACTGTCAGTGGAGCCGGCACAGTTGTGACGGGCACGGTATTGTCGGGAAGTGTCGGGCCTGAAGAGTCGGTGTATCTATCCCGCAGTAACGAACCGATTCGGGTGCGCGGCCTTCGAACTCAGGGAGCGATCAGTGAACAGGCGTCTGCCGGTCAGCGTTGTGCGCTGAATATAACCGGTGCGGGTTTGCGACGGCGAACGCCGGTGCGCGGCGACTACCTGAGCGCCAACCCGGACATACCATCATCCAGGTTGCTGGATGCCACTGTGACTGTTGTTAGCGGAATGCAGAATAATCGGCAGCAACCGGATGCGATTTTTAAACACTGGATGCCGGCTCATCTGCATATTGGCGCTTCTTCCACCACCTGCCGGGTGGCATTATTGCAGTCGCAAACACTCGCCGCCGGTGACAGCGGGCTGGCCAGAATTTATTGCGACAAAGAGATCAGTGCCGTTGCCGGAGACCGCTTCGTGTTACGCGATCAGTCTGCAAAAAACACGATTGCTGGTGGTTGCATTATTGATCCGGTTGCACCACCTCGGGGGCGCGGTACCGAGCGACGGATTGCGGTTCTGGAGGCAATGAACCATGACGACCTTGCAGTGGTGCTGGCCAATCTGCTGGAGCTCAGTGCAGGAGGGGTCGATATTCCACAATTCAGTGCGCGGTTTAACTGTACAGCTGAGGCTGTGGCAGGCTTTGTTGAATCGAGTGGTGAACGTCATCAGGCCGGTGTGTGGATGATCAGCAGCCGTCACTGGGACACTCTCACACAAAAGCTCGCAGGTTTGCTGGAGCAATGGCATGCCGACAACCCGCAGTTGCTGGGGGCAAGTGCCGAACAACTGACGAAGCAATTGAAGCCTGCAGCCATCACCGCGCTGGTGACCTCGGCACTTGATCAACTGGTAGCAGATGCACGGGTGGTGAAAAAGGGCGCGGTCTATCGACTCAGCTCGTGGGCTGCCAAACTTGATGATGAACACGAGCGGCTGTGGAAGCAGGTTGAAAGCCTGATCAACCACAGTGGTCGCACTGCGCCACGGGTTGTTGAAATCGCTGACGTGCTGCAATTACCGAAAGATGAAGTCATCAAACTACTGAACATCTTTGTCGCACACGGCAGGTTGTTTCGAGTCAGCGCTAATCGATACTACACGGCAAACTGTCTGCTGGATCTGGGGCAGGTGGCAGAGACACTGGCCCGGCAGAACAGGCTCACGGTGGCTGCATTCAGAGATGAGTCTGCGGTGGGCAGAAATCTGGTGGTTGAGTTGCTCGAGTTCTTTGATCGATGTCAGTTTACACGCAGACAGGGGCAACAGCGCCGAGTGTTACGCGGTGCTGATGCGGTCTTTGACTGATTTGCGCAGGCAATAAGGTTTAAAGCTGTTTCAGTGCGCGACGCTGCAGCTCAATCAACAGACGACCGGCGTATTGCATCAATGCATCGCTGCCGGCAAAACGCCCGTCAATATGCACAATAAAGTTGCCTGAACTTGCAGTCACTACTTCGAATGGATATTCGGACTGTACCATCTGGTTATTCATTTTGCCGCCTGCAGTGTACATATTGATTCGCACGCTGCCCAACAGGTTGTCGGTGACTACGGCTTCATGTGAGTCTTTTTCCCAGCTGCTGAGTTTGATCAGCTCGCCGTTGAGATTGCGATACGTTTTTGCGGTCGAATCAAAGATAAGCGATGCCGTATCAAATGCAGTGGTATCGTTGTCCGTTTGCATAACCGTGATTGCTACCGGTATCGGTATCGGGCTGTTGCGGTCATAGTATTCATGTTTGGCAGCAGCTACCACTCGCTCTGTATAAAACTCGATAATCGGGTTTCTGGTTTCCGGTTGTGCTGTGAATGCAGCGGCAGCCACAATGTTTCTGGTTAATAGTCCCTTGTCACCGTCGGGCCATGGTTTGCGGGACTGTTTGATCGTGTCTGAAATTTGAAGGTTGCGTTTTTCCCGGCTGTGGTTCGGGAAAGAAGCCGGATCAATAATTTGCAGTGAGTCGCGAGGCGGATTGTTAAAGGCCTGTTCCAGCAGAGCGCCAGCATTGCGTTGCTGCATAATATGATCAACAAAACGCTCGCCTTCGCGATACACAAATTCCAGGTTCCTGAAATTTCTTTTTTGTATGTAATTGAGTGCCGGGTCCTGCAGGGTATTTACGTTAAACATGTAGTGGTTGAGTTGCTGGAAGGCGGCACTGCATGCAGCATATTTGCATAGCCTTCTTGCCTGCCATTGTGCATGACCTTCAAGGATTGTCGACTTGGAGAATACCTGTTGGTACGTCGCATCCTGTTGCTCAAACACCCTGTGTTTTTTATCGTCTGCCGCATGTACGAGTTCGTGCAGAAGTAGTGCCTGCACCGCAGCCTGCTGGCTGGTGTTGGACGCAGTCTTGTCGAGGTAATCGGTTAAATTCTTACGGTGCAGCAGCACCGCTTTCTTTTCCGGTGAATAGATGGCCAGTACCGATCCGGCCGACTGCGTCGTCAGAATGTTTTTAACCAGTGTTTTCGCAAAGGTGTCGTTGGCGATGTCGTGCTTCAGGGCGCGTAGAAGTCCATCCTGTGCATATTTTGCAATAGTTGGAGAATCGACAATCTGCAGGGTTACGCCGGTGAGATCTACGTCGAGTTGCCCGGCAACCAAAGCGCGTGCACTGATAAACCATTGTTGAATGTTGGCATCGGTGTCTGCGACACCCTGCGACTGATCGGCGGTGAACACCTCTGCCCGGGGCGGTAATTCGGATGGCGAAGGGCCAGAGGCAGGAGCACGTGCGGTGGTGCAACCCGAGAGTATCGCAATAAACAACACTACCGTGAGCAGGGGAGTATAAAGGGACACAGTTCTCCCGATGGCAATCGTTGGTAGCATTGAGTATTTCGAGCAGCTTTTTGTCTGTAACGGTAGAATTGGCGACTAATTGATGACGGTCGTTCAAACATTTGCCGCTGTCGTTGTCCGTTTATTGCGCTGCTGCCGTATTTGCACGCCCAGTTGTTAGAGGTGTTAACTGTGTCACTAATACTGGCTCTGCTTCCGGTGAGTGTTTCCAGCGTGCTTATCCTGTTCTGGCGCGCCAATGCGGTTGTGGCTGCCGCTGCAGGGGTATTCACCGGGGCGATCATGGTGTGGCTATGGCCGGCGTTTGCCTTGCCGCTGCAACAGTGGCCGGCTTTGTTGTCAGACACCTTGGTTATTGCTTTCAATATTGCGCTGGTGTTGTTAGGTGGTGTCCTGCTGTATCAGGTGATGCGTGCCGGTGGCGGGCTTGCCCGAATAGGTGCATGGGTGCGATCAATGATCGCTGATGAGCTGCATAGTCTGCTGGTGATGATATTCGGCGTCGGCGTATTCTTTGAGTCTGCTACCGGTTTCGGGGTGGGGATTCTCGTCACCGCACCATTGCTGATTGCAATTGGCTATGCCCCCGTCACAGCAGCGTTTCTTGCGCTGCTGAGTCAGTGCGGAGTGACCTGGGGCGCGTTAGCCATTGGTACTATTGTCGGGAGTGAACTTTCCGGGGTTCCGGCCAGCATAATGGGTCAATATGCCGTGCCGTTGAGTCTGCCTTTTTTATTGCTTTGCGGGTTCTCTGCGGTGAGCGCTGCACAGCTGTGGGGCGGGCGCAAAGCAAGTGCAACCGTACTCTGGGTGGTGACTTATGTGATGGTTCTTGCGGGTTTGTTGTGGCTTGCCACTTATTGGTTCGGGGTCGAGCTGGCAGGTTGTCTGGCCGGGGCTGCGCTGTTGGTTTTCGGGTATTGTGCCTGTCGAATTTTTTCGCAACCCCTGTCTGAAAAATCGGATCGCCATCAAAGTGTCTCACCTCCGTGGTTTGCACTATTACCTTTTGTTTTGTTGCTTGGCGGTTTGATGGTGACTCGTCTTCTGCACCCTTTAAAGCAGTGGTTGCTGACGATCACTGTGGGCGACTTTGCACCGTTCTATCACGCCAGTTTCTGGCTCATTGCATCAGCGCTGCTGGCGGCAGTGCTATTGCCCGACAGCAGAAAAGAATCTGGTCTGTGGCTGGGGTCCAGTCTGATGCAATGGGGTAAAGCTATTCTGGCGGTCACCGGTTTTTTACTGCTGGGCCAATTGATGAAGCATGCCGGTATGACGCGGGAGCTTGCTGAGTCTGCCGCCGCAGTTTCAGGCGTGTATTTCTCTTTTTTCTCGGCGTCACTGGGCACTTTAGGTGGTTTTCTGACCGCCAGCAATGCTTCATCCAACGCGTTATTTATGGAGTTTCAGGTCAAAGCGGCGGCGACTGTGGGCATGCCGGCGGAGCTGGCGGCGTCAGTGCAGAGTGCGGCAGGGTCTAATGCCACTCTGGCCTCTCCCGGAAGAGTTGTGTTTGCTGCAAGCCTTGTAGGCAGTGACAGCGCTGAATCGACTTTGCTTCGAAAAGTCCTGCCGGTTGCTCTCGGCGGTATGCTGGGGACTGCGTTAACGGCTGTATTGCTGTGGCAGTTTGTTTCTTAATCCCAGGCCTGCAAACGGCAGCAGTAAAAGCCACCATAAGGCGATTCCGAAACTACCGCCACCGCTGTTCTGCAGGGTGTCGGTGGTGGTGCTGTCCGGGTTTGAGCGGTTCTCAACCACAGTGACGGTATGCACGACTTCGTTATCAGCGACCGAGGTTTCCGGTTCATTGGCGCTGACACTGACAACGACAGAAGCGCTGCCAGCCATAGTTGCAGTGGCAGTAAATGCTGCTGAGGTGGTTTGATTCGGGGCGAGTTCAGCTAAGTTGCAGGTAACTGTCTGACCTTCTGCCGTGCAATCCGAGCTGCCTGCAAAGGTAAGGCCGGCAGGCAGGGCAGCTCCGGTGACGGGCGCGGTTGCTGTGGTTTGCTGATGCTTGTTTACGACAGTAAGTTGCAGCGCAACGCTCTGTCCTGCGTTTACCACATCAACGTCGCTCGACACTGATAACGCCAGATCCACGCTGTCCGGTATCGCACTGCCGACAGTCACCTGAGATGTGGCAGTGTCGTTGCCACTGTCGCTGTCAGTCTGGTCGGCGGATATTGATGCTGCAAACGTCACGGTGCTCTGGGTGGTGGTATTGGCCGTCAGGTTTATAGAGGCGGAGGCTTGCGGTGCGATTTCAGCGAGTGCACAGGTTACTGTGGCGTTGTCTATGGTGCAGGTTCCGTCATCTGCAACAGTGGTGTCTGCGGGCAATGCAAAGTTGATTAACGGGTTGGTGGCCGTCTCATCAGCGCTGTTGTTCGTGACAGTCAAGGTGAGAGCATAGTCTTCGTTGACAGTCGGTGTGCTGTTCGGGACTGAGGCACTGATGGCGAGATCCAGTACGGTATCGGTGACCGGGGCGCTGACCAGGGTCAGCGTGCGCCAGCGACCGCGGGCAAAAGCGGTGCCGTCACCTTCGGGAATAAGGCCATTGGTGAGCGCATTTGACTCGACAGAAATCTGCGCACCCGGTGGGATGCTAATGCCGGTAAAAGTGTGTTCCTGCTCAGCGTAATCGACGTCTGTCGGCTGATTTACCGCGGTGCCAACAACGACGCCGTTTACCAGAAACCGGTATTCGCAGTTTCCGTCAATTTCACCCAGTGCGGTGATCGTGACATCATACTTGCCTGCATCGCCGGCAAACGCGGTCGATGCCCGGGCGAACACTTCACGATATTCTTCAATAGCCGCATTGATTGCCAGAGCATCGCGCGGGTTGTCCTTGTAATAGGGCACAGTGCCTTCGTTAAGGCTGTCAAAATCTTCACGTGCGTCAAAGACAAACGTATCAGCGTGAGCAGAGCCGATCAGCATCAGCCCGAACGAAAAAATGGCGAGTGCATATTTCATTGGCGAATTTCCAGTAGTGCTGTTCGGAACGGCGGCGGATAACAGAAAAACATTAGGGGATACAGTAGACTGCAGTCAGTTCTTCAGCGGAAAACTATCTATGTCCCCAAATAACCCGGTAAAACGGGAAATTGCGCTGGCAACCGACATACTGAAGCAGCGATTCGGCGAGCGTCTGCAAACCGGTGCTGCCGTACGCGAACAGCATGCGCACACACTCACCTATATAAAAAATCAGCCGCCCGATGCCGTGGTGTTTGTTCAGTCCGCCGAGGACGTGCGTGACGTTGTCGAGGTGTGTGCCCAATATGCCTGTCCGGTTATTCCGTACGGTGCCGGGTCTTCACTGGAAGGGCAGCTCAACGCGCCACAAGGTGGTATATCGATAGATTTTACCGGCATGAATCAGGTGCTGGACGTTCACCCGGAAGATCTCACGGCCACGGTCCAGCCGGGTGTTACCCGCAAAGCGTTGAATGTGCACCTGCGGGATACTGGCCTGTTTTTTCCGGTCGACCCGGGGGCAGATGCCAGTATCGGCGGCATGGCCTCAACGCGCGCCTCCGGTACCAATGCAGTGCGTTACGGCACCATGAAAGACAACGTGCTTAGCCTGCGAGCTGTCATGGCCGACGGTCGCGAAATCAATACCGCTACCAGAGCCAGAAAAACAGCAGCCGGGTACGATCTGACCCGCTTGCTGGTCGGCTCGGAGGGATCGCTGGGGGTGATCACCGAACTGACCGTCCGTCTGCACGGTTTGCCTGAGAGCATTGTCGGTGGTGTCTGCAACTTTCCGACTGTGGCAGATGCCTGTAATGCCGCGATTCAAACGATTCAGTATGGAATACCGATTGCCAGAATCGAGTTACTCGATGAAGTTCAGGTAGCGGCCTGTAATCAATATTCGAAGCTGGGCCTGGCGGAACGCCCGACCATGTTTGTCGAGTTTCATGGCAGCGAGAGCTATACCGCCGAGCAGTCCGAAACCTTCGCCGAGATTGTTGCCGACTGCAATGGATCGGACTTCAGCTGGACTGCAAACGAGGAGAAAAGATCAGCGCTATGGCAGGCCCGACACGATGCCTACTGGGCAGCCTGCGCTTTACGTCCCGGCAGTGAAGCGCTGGTTACCGATGCCTGTGTGCCTATTTCACGGCTGGCAGAGTGTGTTGAGCAGACACGCGAAGATATCCAGTCCAATGGACTGCTGGCACCGATAGTCGGGCATGTGGGAGATGGAAACTTCCACACCAGTGTGTTGATCGATCCGGATGATGCTCAGGAACTTGCCGCAGCAGTTGCCTTCTCGGAACGGCTAAGCAAGCGTGCAATTGAAATGGGCGGTACCTGCACCGGTGAGCACGGAATCGGGCAGGGTAAGCAGAAATACCTGCGCAGCGAACTCGGTGACTCAGTGGACTTTATGCGTACGATTAAAAACGCGCTTGATCCGCTTGGCATAATGAATCCGGGGAAAATATTCAGCGCCTGAGGCAGTAATCGGTTCCATTGTGAACCGGTTCATAAAATTGGCTATTCACTATATTCGGGTCCGGTCCGATGACAGCGGCAGGTTCGTTGCGTATCAACGGTCTCCCGGCCAGCCTCAGTGTGGTTGTCTGGCAGGCCGGTGCCGGTGCGCCCAATCTGGACCTATTAACGGGACGCCTTTGTCGCTTTCATGCCGCGACGATTTTCGGCAATGTCCTGACGGTAAATTTTTGCAACCGCGAGGTGGACCGACATGAGCCTTGATTTGGATCAAGTAAACATCGACGATGTGCTGGAAAGTGATCAGGCGCACGTTTGGCATCATCTGACACAGCACAAACCCTTCGAAGACAAAAAGCCGCCGATGATGGTCAGCGGTAAAGGCATCCGGATTACCGATGCCAACGGCCGCGAATATCTTGATGCGGTGTCCGGCGGCGTCTGGACCGTCAATGTCGGTTACGGTCGTGAACGTATTGCCGATGCGGTACGCGATCAGCTGGTAGAGATGTGCTATTTCGCGAACGCGGCCGGAAACATTCCCGGGGCGATGTTTGCCAAAAAACTGATTGAAAAGATGCCGGGTATGAGCCGGGTGTATTTCTCTAATTCAGGATCCGAAGCTAACGAAAAAGCCTACAAAATGGTACGGCAGCTCGCTGCACTCGAAACTGACGGTGTGAAGCATAAAATCATCTATCGCGATCGCGATTACCATGGCACCACCATAGGCGCGCTGAGTTCTACCGGACAATTCCAGAGAAAAGGTCAGTATGGCCCGTTCGCACCGGGATTCGTCGAAATGCCGCACTGCCTCGAGTATCGAAGTCAGTACGGCGAAGTCGACAACTACGGTGAACTGGCGGCACTTGAGCTTGAAAAGGTGATTTTACGCGAAGGGCCCGAAACCGTCGGGGCAGTGGTGCTCGAGCCTATTACCGCCGGTGGCGGTGTCATCACCCCGCCGGAGGGGTACTGGGAGACGATTCAGCATATCTGCAGCAAATACAACGTGCTGTTGCACATTGACGAAGTTGTGTGCGGCGTAGGCCGAACCGGTAAATGGTTTGGCTATCAGCACTACGGAATCAAGCCTGACTTTGTCACGATGGCAAAAGGAGTTGCCAGTGGATATGCAGCTATCTCCTGCACAGTAACTACCGAGGCAGTTTTTGATCGTTTCAAGGCTAATGCCGATGATCCGATGAGTTACTTCCGCGATATCAGCACTTTCGGTGGATGTGCTTCAGGCCCGGCCGCAGCGCTTGAGAACTTGAAAATCATCGAAGAGGAAGGTCTGGTTGATAACGCGGCACAAATGGGTGAGTACCTGCTGGAAAAACTGAGAATGCTGCAGCAGAAACATCAGCTGATTGGTGATGTCAGAGGTAAGGGCTTGTTTGTCGGTATGGAACTGGTGAAAGACCGGGCCACCAAAGAACCAGTCGATGAATCAGTACCAGCGCAAATTGCTGCTGATTGTATGGAGCAGGGCGTGATTATCGGTCGCACTAATCGCAGCTTTGAAAAGTTCAACAACACGCTTTGTCTGAGCCCGGCGTTAATCTGTACACCGGAAGATATCGACGAAATAGTTGACGCCATTGACGGCGCGCTGGATCGCGTTGCAGGCTGACAGCTAATCAGCCGGTAAAGCGCACGACGACTGTGCTTTGCCCGGCTTGTTGTCCGGGTCAACATTGTTGACTACAGCCCGCATCATTGGTTGCGGGCTTTTTTTTGCAATCATAGAAAAGTGTGCAAACTACCGGCAGTGAAAATGCCCTGTGAAAGTGGTCAACGGGGTAAAAAGGTTACAATCTGACCGGTGTGAAGAGTAATCTCTGTTTTGCCCTAACGGCTCGCTTTACCACTGTGGAAAACCATAATGCAAAACTCTGGCGGTCGTCACTATAACGCCATACCCGGACCTTCGGTCATCCCTGATCAGGTGCTGCAGGCAATGCATCGGGCCGGACCTAATATCTATGATCCGGTTCAGCAGGAACTCATGGACAGTATTCAGCGGGATCTGAAAGCTGTTGCCTGTACCCGCCATCATGTCGCCATGTATATCGCGAACGGGCATGGTGTATGGGAGGCAGCTATCGCGAATGTACTGGCTCCCGGCGATCATGTGCTGGTGCTGGCAACCGGCAGGTTCGCACACGGTTGGGCGGCAATGGCGCGCTCGCTGGGGATCACCACAGAGGTGCTCGATTTCGGTTTGCAATCGACAATTGATCAAACCCGGGTGGCCGAGGCGCTGGCACAGGATAAAAACCATCGATATAAAGCGGTGCTTGCCTGCCATGTGGATACGGCGACCTCCGTGCTCAACGACATCGACGCGCTGAGAAACACCATAACAAAAGAAGCCCACCCGGCGTTGTTGATGGTGGACTGTATTGCGTCCCTTGGTTGTGATCGTTTTCTGATGGACGAATGGGGAGTTGACGTCATGGTATCAGCCTGCCAGAAAGGGTTGATGACACCGCCTGGTACCGGATTTGTTTTTTTTAATGACAAGGCAGCATCGGTTCGCGCTACTCAAAAATCAGTCAGCAGTTACTGGGACTGGACCGGTCGCGCCAACCCGAGGGAGCTGTATCAGTATTTTGGAGGCACCTCACCGACTCACCATTTGTTTGGTTTGCGTGCCGCACTTGATCTGCTGAACGACGAAGGGCTGGAGTCAGTGTGGCATCGCCACCGGGTAATAGCCCGGGCAATTTCCAGTGCAGTTGAGGCGTGGAGTGTTGAAGGAGCAATGGCGTTGAATATTTCACAAGCTGCACAGCGAAGTAATGCGGTCACCGCTATTCGAGCCACAGCACCCGACGGCACCCGGATCAGAGACTGGGTGGAGCAATACTGTGGAATAACGCTTGGCGTTGGTTTGGGCATGGCGGAGCCGGATGACCCCGCATGGCACGGTTTTTTTCGCATAGGCCATATGGGGCATGTCAACTCGCAGATGATCAACGGTGTGCTTGGCAGCATAGATGCTGCGTTGAAAGCACTCGACATACCTCATGGCAGCGGGGCGCTCGAGGCGGCAACAACACAGTTTGCCGGGTTGGATTCAGCGACGAGCAGATAGATCAGGGCATCGGCGGACTCGTATAATTTCGATTGGCCGGGATGCAGTTGTGGTTTGCTAAATTGCGGAAAGTACCCGGGTGATCAGGTAGACTGTAGTAACACCTGAATGGAACGGTAATCGTCGGCATATTGTGAATACGTCTAACACATCGGCATCACTCAACGTTTCGGTATGGCGGGGAACATCCGACGGCGGTGAATTCCGTTCTTATCAAGTGCCGGTGCAAAGCAATCAAACGGTACTCGACGTGGTGACCTGGATTCAACAACGCATTGATAACACGTTGTCTTATCGTTTTGCCTGCAGGGTCGGTATGTGTGGGTCCTGTGCGATGACCGTGAACGGTGAGCCGCGCTGGACTTGTCGAACTCACGTGAATAATGTCACGGAAAACGCCACGCTGGAAATAGCGCCACTTCGAAACCTGCCTGTCATAAAAGATTTAACCACCAACATGGATCCGTTTTTTGATAAATGGATAAAAGCCGGTGGTGTGCATGAGCCTAGTGCGCTGCGCAATGATCCCATGGTGCCGGTCAACCCCGAAAGCAAAGCGCGCAAGGTTGCCAGTGAAGGCGTTGAATGCATCAACTGTGCAGTTTGCTATTCCGCGTGTGATACGGTCGCGGCAAACCCCGACTACCTCGGCCCTGCGGCGTTGCAGCGTGCATGGACTTTGGTAAACGACGTTAAGCACAATGGAAAAAACACTGTGCTCAGCGCAGTGTCCGAAAGTGGTGGTTGCCACAACTGTCACAGTCATGGCAGTTGCACACGCTATTGTCCGGTTGAACTTAACCCGATGAAAGCGGTTGCGGGCTTAAAAAAATCTACCGTACTGAGCTTGTTGCGTTCTTGACTTATGCTTGACGTCAGACTCTATCTGCTGCAAAGAATATCCGCTCTGATTATGGCGCCGCTGGTGATCGGTCATATCGCCGTGATGATATATGCAGTGCAGGGCGGGCTGAGTGCCGCCGAGATACTCGGCAGAACTCAGGGGAGCCTCTGGTGGATGTTGTTTTACGGCTTGTTTGTTATCGCAGTTTCGGTGCATGCCGCTATTGGCCTGCGAGTCGTTGTGCATGAATGGCTGGGCCTTAAGGGCATCGCCCTGCGATTGTTCACAAGTTTTGTGTTTGTGGTACTGCTTGCGCTCGGACTGCGCGCGGTAATGGCGGTAACCGCCGGATGATTAAACCCGGCCGCTCAAACCCGCTTTGGTTAGCTTTTGTATTGCATCGGCTTTCGGGTGTGGTACTGGCGTTGTTCCTGCCATTACATTTCTATGTGTTGTCTCTGGCGTTAACCAGTCCTGCCGCGCTGGATAACTTTCTGGCGTTCAGTGATTTGTTTGTGGTCAAAGTTGCAGAAACACTGTTGGTACTGTTGCTCGCTGTACATCTGTTCGGCGGACTGCGACTAATGGCCATGGAATGGTTGCCATGGACAGACCGGCAGAAGTCGCTGGCGGCTGCATCGGTAGCACTCGGTGCAGGTGTTGCCTGTATGTTCTTTTTGAAGGTGATATAACTTGGCCGAGCGTATTGAGGAACGTGATACCGACATACTGATCATCGGGTCGGGAGGTGCCGGTTTGTTTGCAGCGCTTCACGCACAACAAACAGCGCAGCCGGGCACGCGTATCACACTTGCGGTCAAGGGCCTGGTGGGCAAGTGTGGTTGTACCCGTATGGTGCAGGGTGGGTACAACGTTGCACTCGGTAACGGTGACACAGTAGAGCGTCACTTTATGGATACCATCGAAGGGGGTAAATGGCTTCCCGATCAGGATATGGCGTGGCGGCTTTGTGAGCAGGCGGTGGTGCGAATACACGAGCTTGAAAACGAAGTCGGGTGTTTTTTCGATCGCAACAATGACGGTTCACTGCACCAGAAAGCCTTTGCCGGTCAGACCGCAGATCGCACCGTACATAAAGGTGATTTAACCGGTATTGAAATCATCAACCGTTTGATGGAGCAAGTGTTGTCCAGGCCTGTGGAAACACTGCAGGAGTACCGTGCAGTGGGTTTGATCCCCACCGCCGATGGTACTGCGCTATCCGGGGTGCTGTTTATAGACATGCGTAACGGGCGCTTTGTTTTTGTTCGGGCCAAAGCGGTGTTAATGGCCACCGGTGGTGGTCCGACCATGTACAAATATCATACGCCTTCCGGTGATAAATCGATGGACGGACTAGCGATGGCATTGCGTGTCGGTCTGCCTTTGCGTGATATGGAAATGGTGCAGTTCCACCCGACCGGGCTACTGGCCGGTGAGCATACACGTATGACGGGCACGGTACTCGAGGAAGGCTTGCGCGGTGCGGGTGGCTGGCTGTTAAACGGTGCTGAACAACGATTTATGTTTGACTACGATGAAAAGGGTGAGCGCGCCACCCGCGATATAGTCAGCCGGGCCATTTATTCGGAAATGCGTGCGGGTAATACCACCCCTTATGGCGGGGTATATATTGCCATGTCCCACCTCGGTGAAGCCGAGGTGCGTAAAAAATTCAAAGGCATGGTCAAACGTTGTGCCGACTGCGGCTTTGATTTGGCCGGCGGACTGGTTGAGGTTGTTCCCACAGCGCATTATCTGATGGGAGGTGTGGTCGTCGATGTCGATACCCGCACCGCACTAGACGGTTTATACGTGGCAGGAGAAGACGCCGGGGGTGCGCATGGCTCCAACCGTCTCGGTGGCAATGGTGTAGCCAACTCGACGGTCTATGGGGGTATTGCCGGAGAGGTTATGGCTTCTGATATTAAAGGGGTTACATCGTTTCGCGACCCTGATCGTTCAATATTGCAGCAGGAATATGAACGCGCGACTGCCGCGTTTACAGGAAACTCAAATGCGGAGGTATCGGTATCGGAACTTCGCTACCAGCTACAGGAAGTCATGTGGGATGGTGTGGGAGTCCTGCGAACAGCCGAAAGCATGCACAGTGCGCTAGATTCACTGACTGACTTACAGCGGCAACTGCTTGAAGTGCAGGTGCCCGATGATAACCGCGCTTTCAATCTTACATGGCATGACTGGCTGAATATGCAGTCGTTGTGCGAGATCTCTGAAGTCATCGCTAAAGCAGGGTTGGCGCGGGAAAATTCCAGAGGCGCTCACTTTCGGGAAGACTTCCCCGAGGTAGGTGACCTTGATGCTTCCTATTTTACCGTTGCCACCAAGCACGCAGATGGTGTTGCCGTAGAACGCCAGCCGGTCACATTCAGTATAGTGCGCCCGGGTGAGACTATTTTGCCGGAGGGAGAACCAGCCACACTGGTGGGGTAGAACATGATACCAATCGACGTGATACAACAAACCGCTGAGCAGCTGATGGATAAGGCGGCTATAGAAATTCCGGAGGACTATCACAATGGTCTAAAGGCGGCGGCAAAAGTAGAGACCGGTAGTCTGTCCGGCTATGTTATCAAGGCAATGCTTGATAACTACGATGCAGCAAAAGAAGATCGGTGTGCGATGTGTGGAGATACCGGTACACCGCGGTGGTACGTGAAAATGGGCAACGACACTACCATTGAAGGCGGCCCGGTGGCGCTCGAGGCAGCATTGCGCAAAGCGACCGCCAACTCAACTAAACGGGTACCGCTGCGCCCCAACCGCGTGCATCCGTTGTGGCGCACTGATCACAATAATAACGTGGGCATTGGCGCACCGGAAATCGAATATGGTTACGAGCCCGGTGGAGAATGGATTGACCTGATCACGGTACACAAAGGCGGTTTATTTGGTACCGACTATCGTATGTTGTTTCCATCTGATGGTATCGAAGGTATCAAGCGCTTTTATCTGGATACCCTGGTGGCATTCGGCAAGCGCGGGCTGGCCTGCCAGCCCGCCATCATCGGTATCGGATTAGGCGGGTGCAAAGATACTTGTATGGTGCTGGGCAAACGTGCAGCCTGCCTTCGTGTTGTCGGTTCA
>JAHDHK010000133.1:12443-15048 GCA_020631335.1 Chromatiales bacterium | reverse complement strand
TCGGGTGCACCAACGTGATATCAAACAAATGTGCTGAAAAACTCGGTATCGACATCGGCCATTTACAGATCGAAGCCAGATATGACTTTGATCGGCGTGGTGTGCTGCTCACCGAAGAAGTCGATCTGCCATTCCCGAAAGTAGTGCTGAACATTGTGTCTGATGGCTCTGCCACAGAAGCCGAACTGCAGCAGGTTGCGGTAGAACTGGCAAAGTACTGCCCTATTGCAAAAGTGTTCCGTCAGGCAGGCACGGTGATAGAGGAAAACTGGTCGAAAGCATAACTGCCACAGGCTTGTCTGCACTTCACTGACCTGCACTGGTTTGCACTAATAACCCTGTGCCGGCCTGATTGCACCCGAAGCAGCCGGGAACAACACTGTTCCGGCTCTCCCTTTCAGATGTCACGGCACAGGGTACTTATCCGAGTGTGTAAGCGGGCAACCAACTGGCCAGTGCCGGAAAAAACAACACAATAAAAGCTGCCACCAGAATCAGGACAAAATACGGAAAGGACCCTTTAAATATATTTCCAAGTGACACCGTCGGGTCCGGCACCGAACCCTTCACCGTATACACAAGCAGACCGAAAGGCGGTGTCAGTAAACCGGCCTCAATGACCAGTATGCCGAATATCGCGAACGCCAGCGGGTCGATCCCGAGCGCCAGAGCAATCGGCGCAAAAATCGGAACGGTTAAAAGAATAATCGAGACTGAATCGATCAACATACCTAACAGTATCCAGATCACCACCATCAGACCGATGATCATAAACGGATCGACACCCAGAGTGAGAAACAGTGTTTTGATGTAGTTAACCGCGCCCCCCATAGCCAGTAATCTTGAATACATTGACGCGGTAATAAGCAAAAACATAATCGGGGCGGTGGTTTTACCCGCCTGAAAAATCGCACCCAGTATTTCTTTGCCGCGCATGCCCTTGGCCAGTCCGATCAGTAAGGCACCGATAGCACCGAATCCTGCCGCTTCGGTCGGGGTAAACAAACCGAACCAGATACCGCCAATCACCAGCATGATCAACAACAGTATGCCGATGCCGCCAATGAATTCTGATCGTATTTCAGCACGTGTCAGGTGATCATTCGATTGATCAATTGATGGCGCTATGGTCGGATTGCGGGCGGCGGTGACCACCACGTAAGTAGCAAACAGCAGCGCCAGAACGATACCGGGCAGTATTCCGGCAACAAATAACGCCCCCACACTCATCTCAGTTAAAATTGCCCAGACAATCAGCAGTATCGACGGTGGAATCAGCATACCCAGACAAGCCGAGCCGGCCACAGCACCCAATGCAAAAGTCTGCTTATAACCATGCTTTTTCATTTCGGGATAGGCAATACGTGAGAACGCAGCCGCGGCAGCAATGGATACCCCGGTAACGGCAGCAAAGACTGTATTGCCTGCGATAGTGGCAATAGCAAGCCTGCCGGGTACACGTTTCAACATGCGATCACTGATGCGATAAAGATCCGCCGCCTCTCCGGACTTTGAGATAAAGTCCCCCATCAACACAAACAGTGGAATAACGGCAAACACATCTTTACGAACTGCTTCATAGGCAGTATTACCCAGGATCGCCAGTGCCGCTTCAACACTGCCCAGCATCAGCCACACACCCAGCGCACTGCACACCGCAAAAGCAACGCCGATGTGCACACCAAGAAGAATCAGCCCGATAAGCAGCGCGAGCATGTACAGCGCAATATCACCACCCATGATTTATTGTTTCGCTTTATTGTTGATGTTGCATTGTGGTTGCCGACAAGAGCACGACTACAGCCTTTCGGTGCCCGGTACAGCACTCTCGTCTATCAATTGACCGCTCCAGTCGTAATAAATCATAGAGACGTAGGCAAACAGACTGAAGACGGATGTCACTAGAATGAGACCGCGAACCGGCCACACCGGCACGCGCAACGCTCCCTCACCTTCATACTCTCCAATACGGTAGGCTTCTATCAATGGCTCGTAAGTACTGATCACCAGACTGGCAAACAACACAGCACCCAGCAGATAACATATCGTGCGAAGTACGCGACGCACGGCAGCGGGTACCGCATCGGCAAAGACTGTAGTACGCAGCATTGATCCGGAAAATATTGCCAGTGGCAGCTGCAGGAAGGTAATGGCAACAATAGAATTCTGGATGATTTCCTTGGTGCCCGGAATCGGTTGTGAATACAGACTGCGGCCGAACACATCGAGGAATATCAAGACGGCCAGCCCGAGTGTCCATAGTGCAGAGATAAGATGAACAGTGCGTGACAACCGAACCGGTGCGCTCAATTTGTGATTCTCATCATTATGTTACTCACCCCGGCCTGCCGGACATCTGTTTATAAAGCGTGGATTTCCCCGTATCGCAATCTGCACTGTCAGTTATGCCGAAGGCGACTTTGAGTGATCTTACTGGAAAAAGCAGAATATCTAAACAACCGTCCGGACGAAGTTGTTCCCTGTAGCTGCCTGCACAATTCAGCCTGCACGATTCAACCTGCACAATTCAATAAGGGTTCAGCACTTAGCGGAGATCAGGCAAAGCGGATCGGCCAATCTTCGGGAAGCGTGGTTCACCACGCGC
>JAHDHK010000133.1:0-12343 GCA_020631335.1 Chromatiales bacterium | reverse complement strand
GGAGATCAGGCAAAGCGGATCGGCCAATCTTCGGGAAGCGTGGTTCACCACGCGCCGCGCAGATCCGGTCGAGATGCGACACCGGATTTTCTTCGCAGTAAGATAGCCATGCAGATGATTTCGCTTATTCAGCACTCAGCCTGAAACCATCAGCCTTCCTGATGCAGGTCATCACGAATTATGTCTTCGGTAAAAATCTGCAATCTGGTAGCTTATTTCGCACAATCCCGCCGGTGTCTCTCATTGCGAGTTACCGAGATTCCAGCCGGCACAAGCAAGCGTATGATCAGTTAACGCACGTCGGAAACGCTACAACAGCACACAGTGCTATTTGGCATACTGGGAATGTGCTGGTGACTAACCACAGGTATTCCTGCCAGCACCATCTGATGTGCAAACAGAACCGGAGGAAATCATGAAATTATATCAATCCACCCTGACCCTGACGGCCGCAAGCTTGTTGTGCCTGACCAGCCTGTCCGCCCAGGCCGACGACATCACCCTGCGAATAGGCGCAGGACACCCGAACGGGCCGGCGGTCTATGTCGCGGACACAGCCAACTTTTTTGTACCCGAAGTCAAGAAGCGCGTTGAAGCGGAAACAGACCATACGATCGAGTTTGTCGAGGGCTACGGCGGTGCAATCGCCGGTGTGGCAGAAACCCTCGAGGCAGTACAGAACGGCATCCTTGATATCGGTGCCTACTGCATGTGCTTCGAACCGGCAAAATTGTTCCTGCACAATTTCCCGTACTACGCGCCTTTCGGACCCCAGGACTCAAAGCAGCAGATGCAGGCAGTTCGTGCGGTGTATGACAAAACCCCCTGGCTGACTGAAATCTTCGAAAACGACTACAAGCAAATGTTGCTCGGCCTGCACGGATGGGACAACTATCACCTGGGCACCACCGACCCGTGGGATACAGTCGAAGACCTGAAAGGCGTTAAAGTGGGCGGTGCCGGTCCAAACCTGCCGTGGCTCGAGTACGCAGGCGCTGTACCGGTGCAATCGACTCTGCCGGATGGCTACCTTTCACTGCAAACCGGTGTATACAACGGCTGGCTGATGTTTCCCTCTGCCTACCTCGGCTTTAAATTCTATGAGCCTGCCCCGCACTACACACAGATCGGCTTCGGCGCCATGGGTGTAAATGCACTGACCATGAACGCGCGAAAGTTCAACAGTCTTCCGGAAGACGTCCAGAAGATCCTCATGGAAGTGGGACGCGCCTATGAAGATCAGGCTGGTGATTCGCTCAATGCACGTCAGGAAGCAGGTCTGAAAGGCCTGGCAGATGTGGGCGCCAAGCTCAAGGTACTGCCCGAAGAGGCCAGAGCCGGATGGGCAGCCTCTCTCGCAGAGTTTCCTGGAAAGCAGGCGGCAGAAGCAGACGGACGCGGATTGCCGGGCACCGAAGTCATGGCTAACTATTTAGACGCCGTAGCTGAAACCGGTTATGCGTGGCCTCACAGCTACGAACTCAAGTAGGCAGGGTGATCTGTTCATAACTGTCGACTGTAGTTATTCGTAACATAAACCTGAGTCTGACGTTTCAGACTCAGGTGATTCATAAAGCACTGTTGTCCCCCCACGTTCGTTTCTGACCACCGATAATAGAGGACAGATGTAATGGATCTGGCTTTTTTCACCATGCCTATTCATCCGCTCAATAAAGACTGGCGCACCTGCCTGCAGGAAGATCGCGAAGCATTTGTACTGGCAGATGAACTGGGCTTCACAGAAGCGTATATCGGTGAACATGTCACCGACAAAGCCGAGCGGGTAACCTCCTGCGTGGCATTCATTGCATGGATCGCCAACGATATAAAACAAATGCGTCTGGGTACCGGCACAGTGAACATGCCGAACACTCACCCCGCTGCTGTCGCCGGTCAGATTGCCATGCTCGATCACATGCTCGACGGCAGACTGATGTTCGGTATCTCACCGGGAGGTCTTGCCTCCGATGCTGAAGCATTCGGCAACCTCGATGCCGACCGCAACCTGATGTTCCAGGAGTGTATCAATACCGTATTAAAGATCTGGGAAAGCGACCCGCCCTATGACATCAAGGGTGACTACTGGAATGTCTCTACAGAACGCACCCAGTTAGTGGATATCGGTCAGGGCATCATGCCCAAACCATTGCAACAACCTCACCCGCCTATCGTGGTCACCGTGGTCGCCCCGTTTTCAAAAGGTGTTACCGAAGCTGCCGCACGCGGCTGGGATCCTATCTCTGCCAACTTTTTATTGCCGCAGTGGGTGGCATCTCACTGGCCCAAGTATGTCGAAGGCTGCGAACGTGTTGGCCGCCCGGTCGACTCTGCCAACTGGCGAGTCGCCCGTTCTATCTTTGTGGCAGATGACATGAAAACCGCTAAAGACTACGTCTGGGGCCCGGACAGTCCGTACCGGTTTTACTTCAGTCAGCTAGTCACCAAAATGAAAAAGCATGGTCGTTCCAACCTGTTCAAAGAAGATCAGAACATGAGCGACGATGACTTAACCGTTGACTATGTGCTCGAACGCTGTGTGCTTTGGGGCACGCCGGATAAAGTCGCCGACGATGTTCTGGCACTGCGTGAGCGCGTCGGTGATTTCGGCACACTGATGTACGCCGGTAAAGACTGGCTTGACCCCGAGCTCGGTAAAAAGTCCATGAGACTGCTGGCGGAAAAGACGATGCCGATAGTCAATGCCGCGATATAAAGCTGCATCGCGTTTACATTAAAAAGGGGTAGCCCATGGCTCGGTTGACTGATCGCATTCCCTACCAGGCAATCGTCGACCGGCCACACCTCAATCTGCCGGACAATGGCCGGATAGCCGTATGGGTGATTGTTAACGTCGAAGAGTGGCAAATTGAAAATGCCATGCCGCGCACCGTGCTGTCTCCGCCGATGGGGCAGCCGCTCCTACCGGATGTCCCCAACTGGTCGTGGCACGAATACGGTATGCGCTCGGGTTTCTGGCGTCATCACAAGGCACTGACCGAAAGAAACCTGCCGGTCACCATGGCCATTAACGGCCACGTTTGCGAGTCCTACCCGCGTGTAGCACAAGCCGGTCTGGACGCGGGCTGGGAATTCATGGGTCACGGTTATGTGCAGGGACCAACTCACAAGCTCAGTAATCAACGCCAGTCAATCGCTGACACTGTAGATGCAATCAGGGCCTTTTGCGGAACCGCACCGCGATCATGGGAATGCCCTGGGCTGACCGAAACCGAAGAAACACTTGACCTGCTGCGCGAGCACGGTATCGAGTATGTCGCAGACTGGGTGATTGATGACTTACCTCAGGAAATAGATACGCCACACGGCGTCATCACCACCATCCCCTACACCGTTGAGACCAACGACATTGCGATCTACGCGCTGCAGAATCACGCCTCAGATGAACTGCTGAAACGCGGTATCGATCAGTTTGATCGTCTCTATCAGGAAGGTGAAGAAAACGCTCGCTTCATGGCAATATCACTTCACCCCTATATAACCGGTGTGCCGCACAGAATACGGTATGTAGAAGCACTGCTCGACTATATCGCAGGGCACGAGCACGTCTGCTGGATGACCGGCAGTGAAATCGGTGACTGGTATCGGGCAGAAATGACTTAACCACTTTCAACCGCGTGTCATTTACAGGAGGAAACTACATGGGACAAGTCGTGGGCGTGATCGGCCTTGGAAACATGGGCCGGGGCATCGCAAAGAACATCGCTAAAAACGGCCATCAGTTAATTGCCTGGGATATCAACGAAGAAGCAAGAACAGCATTTTCGGACATCGCCACTATCGCTTCACCTGCAGATATGGCAGCGGCAGCAGACTTCATCATTTTTGTGGTACCGGGTTCAAAAGAAATCGACAGTCTGCTCGGCGACATTATCGGCAGCCCCAAAGCAGGTTTAATACTGTGGGATTTCACCACTTCCGATGCCACACGCACCAGAGAACTGGCACTCAAAGCCAATGATGCCGGTGTCGTTTACATGGATGCCGGCATGACCGGGGGTGGCGCAAAAGGGGCTGATGAAGGCACCATGACGCTGATGATCGGCGGCCCTGAAAGCGGATTTCAGCAATCACTGCCGGTGTTAAACGCCTGCGCCGGTGAGCTCATCTACCTCGGCGCATCCGGTGCGGGCCACACCATGAAAATTGTGCACAATCTGATTACCCACACCAACTTTCTCGCCTGTTCCGAGGCCGGTCGACTGGCCGAGGCAGCAGGTATTGATCTCGAAGATATGATCAGGGTATTCAACGCCGGCAATGCCAGAAGTTTTATTTCGGAACGCCGGTTTCCGGACCACATATTGTCGGACACCTGGGACGGACGTTCACGGATATTCAATCTGCATAAAGATGTCGGTATGGCCGTCTCTCTTTCCAAAGAACTCGGCAGCCCGATGAGAATCGGCCATCAGACACTGGCATGGTTACAGTCCGCCGTCGATGCAGGTATGGAAGAGGAAGACTTTACGCGACTATACCCTGCACTGGGCGAACTGGAAGACAACTGACATACCGCCTGCACAGCTTGCTGCACAACTTAACCGGGCCATATTCAGCTTACTGTGCTATGCATAACATTCTTTGTGACAGATCTGTTTATCTATTCTGCTGCAATGGTCGGCTGTTTTCCAATGCCCGAATATAGCCGGGTATGATGATCAGGCTATTTGTATTCGACTATGGACGAACTCTGTTTGATCGTGAGAGTAACCGTTTTTTCGACAACACTCACCCTGTTTTGAATAAACTCTCAACGCGTTTCAAGCTTGCCATTGTCTCTTATTCGACACCTGAAGAAGTTCGGCGAAGAATTCATGCATTGAGGAATTATGGTATCTATGATCTCTTTGATGAGATAATTTTTTGCGACACCCCTGAAGGCAAAGACAACGCTTATCAACAGTTGTTAGGGCGCTTTAAAATAACAGCAAACGAGATGGCGATTGTAGATGACCATGTTATCAGAGGGATCGCATGGGGAAATAAAAACGGGTCAACGACATACTGGTTTAAGCATGGGAAGTTCTCTAATCGACTACCCGATAAAGATACCGGCATCCCCACTTACACAATCACCGATTTAACTTCGATTTTAGACACCATCTGAGCTATCACTCTGATTTGTCAGTTGCCGGTATACGAATCTGCCCGGGTTTTCATAGAAGAATTTTTTCCACAGGCAGCGCCAACCTTATCACTATCTTTTATCACGCCTTCAGCGCATTCAATACTCTTTCGGGAGTCATTGGCATTTGAAATATCGACGCATTAAGCGGTCGCAGCGCGTCATTCACTGCATTGAGAATCGCAGCCGGTGCACCACCGGTACCGGCTTCACCTGCCCCTTTGGCACCCAGTGTCGAAGTACAGGTAGGCGTTTCTATATGGGCAATGTGAATGTCCGGCATTTCTCCGGCCATCGGTACCAGATAATCAGCCATCGTGGCATTGAGATATTGACCCTCTTCATCGTAAAGACATTCTTCATATAATGCACCGCCTATACCCTGCACCACACCCCCACGAATCTGCTCATCGACCAGCTTCGGGTTTATCACGCGGCCACAGTCTTCCACCACCCAGAAATCAAGCACTTTGATAAAGCCGGTTTCAATGTCTACTTCCACATGGGCTGCCATCGCACCATTGGTAAAAACAAACGGATAGTCCGTGACACGGTAATGCCGGGTGGCGATGAGCTCGGCATTGACACCCGCCGGCAGTTCATTGCCCCGGTAATAGACAATTTTGCCCAGCTCGTCGAGAGATATTTTGTCATCTCCGTCTGCATTAACGACAACACCATTTTCAATATCCAGTGTGTCCGGCGTGGTTTGCAGAATACTGGAAGCCACTTCCAGTACCTGTGCTTTTAATGCATCAGCGGCTAGCAGTACTGATTCACCACCGATACCGGCACCACGTGATGCCCAGGTGCCCCCTCCGTAAGGTACATGGGCAGTATCACCGGTGCTGACTTTTACCCGCGCGATATCAACCCCGAACACATCAGCAGCTATTTGCGCGAGTATAGTGTGGGTGCCCTGCCCCGACTCTGTGATTGAACAGGAAACATGTAATGCACCGGCCGCATCAAGCCTGACAGTTGCACCATCCTGTGCAGAGATCGGTGCACCGCCGACACCATAGAACATCGGACTCGGGTTGGTCACTTCTACCATTGATACCAGACCGATACCGCGATAGCAGCCCTTTTTACGCCTATCCGACTGATCGGCACGCAGCTGATCGTAGTTCATTAATTCAACCAGGCGTTCCAGCGACTGCTGATGTGACAGATCGGCGAATTTCATTCCGGTCGCCGAGGTCACCGGGTAGGCATCATCTGCAATCAGGTTGCGCCGACGTATGTCCACAACATCCATATCAATTTCACCGGCCACCTCTTCAAGCAGACTGTCACAGACTGCCATGGCCACCGGGTGACCGACTGCGCGGTACTGACACATCATATTTTTATTCTGAAAAACGACCGTACCCCGCGCCCGGTAGTGATCTATCTGATACGGCGCACCCGTCAGATTTAGAATCTGATTACATTCAATGGCAGATGTTCGCGGATACATACTGTAGGGACCGATGCCGGTCAGATCATCGATTTCCAGCGCCACAATACGGCCGTCACTATCGACACCGATACGACCCTGTATGCGATGGTCTCTCGCATGAATATCAGAAGTAAAACTCTCCAGCCGGTCGGCAATAAACTTGACCGGTCGACGCAATAGCTTTGCCGCCACTGCTGTCGCTATTTCATCGCCATAGGTGTGGATTTTTATACCGAAAGACCCGCCGACATCACGTGTCACCACCCGCACATTCTCTTCGGCAAAATCCAGGTGCTTTGCCAGTATCGCCTGCATCATGTGCGGCGCCTGCCCCGAGTAGTGGAACACCATCGTATTATCTGAACGATTGTATTCAACGACGACTGACCGCGGCTCAACCGTCACTCCGGTGTGGCGTCCGAAGAGAAAAGTTCTTTCTACCACCGTGACATCAGCGCGACTGAAAGCCGCACTGGCATCTCCCACATCTATCTCGCGCACCCAGGCCGTGTTGTTATCGAGTTCCGGATGGATGGTCGGTGCATCTTTATCGAGCGCCTGTTCGGCAGAAACCAGTGCCTTCAGTGGTTCATATTCGATTTGCACCAGCTCACAGGCATCTTCGGCGATAGCACGGGACTGCGCGACGATCATCACGACAGGCTCTCCCTGACAGCGCACAACCTGATCGGCCATTGGTAACTGTGGCGGCGAGCGCAGCCCCTGCAGGTGCGTGAGTATGCCGACATAGGGCTTTACCAGGGGATTGATGTCTGCACCTGTGAACACCGCTACGACACCGGTGTGCGCACGAGCCGCATCAACATCAATATGTTTTATTTTTGCATGGGCGTGCTGCGACCGGACAAAAGCCGCGTGCGTCATGCGCGGCAGCTGGAGGTCATCAACATAGGTGCCTTCGCCTTCAACCAGGCGACTGGCATCTGCACGCTCTACCGAACGACCGATATAAGTACCCGGCTGATCAAACCGATGCAACGGACCAGTCATGGCTCAGCCCTCTGATCAACGACGGACGCCACGGCATCTATAATCGACTGATAGCCGGTACAGCGACAATAATTACCGGACAGGTGCTCGCGGATTGCCGCTCGATCAGATAAACCACCCTGCTCTATATATTCGATACTGCTGGCAATCATTCCCGGAGTACAAAAGCCGCACTGCAACGCATTGTGTTCAACAAAGGCACGCTGTAGCGCACTGCCTACAGGGTTTTCTGACACCCCCTCTATGGTGGTGATACTTGAGCCATCTGCCTGCACTGCCAGCATTAAGCAACCACGAACAGCAACACCATCAATGCTGATCGTGCAGGCACCACAGACGCCCTGCTCACACCCCACGTGAGAGCCGGTAAGCCCGAGCTTCTCCCGGATAAAATCCACCAGATTCATTCTCACCGGCACGCTTGCCTGTATGGTTTCGCCATTAATACAGACTTCTATTTCTTTATTTTTCATTGGACGCGCTGTTAATCGGCCATCGACAACAGTGCGCGTTTTAACGCGACTCTCGCCAGTTGCAGCCTGGTATCTGCAGAGACACCTGTATCTCCAAGCATGAGTTCTGCAGGCAGTGACTGCTGCGCTGCAGTGAGCGCTGCATTATCGCTGATGGCGCAGCCTTCAAGCACGGCCTGAGCATCAACTGCCCGCAACGGCTGATCTGCCACCCCGAAAAAAACAATGCTCAGTTCTGTACAGGGGTTTATTGATTGTGCACTCACAGCAACACCGGCCATGGCATAGTCTCCGTGCCTTCTTGCAAGCTCGTAAAATCCGAATCGATGACCACTGGTGGCAAGCGGTATTTTTATCGAGTGCACCAGCTCACCTTCGTCGAGCGCGGTTTCATAGATCCCCAGAAAAAAAGCTTCCGCTGGTATCTCTCTTTGCCCATGGGCCGATACCACAACAATTGTGGCAGCCAGTGCTTTAAGCACTGCGGGCATTTCTGCAGCCGGATCTGCCAGTGCAACACTGCCACCAATGGTGCCACGATTACGAACCGCCTGATGAGCAATATACGGCAGCGCCATCGCCAGTAGTGGCACGTGCTTGTCAATCAACGGCGAATGCATCAACGCGGTGTAACGAACCATTGCACCGATGTGAACGACATCGTTTTGTATCTCAATGAAACTGAGCGCGGCTATACGATTCAGATCAACCAGCACTTCAGGTTGAGCCACACGCAGATTGAGCATCGGCATCAGGCTCTGCCCACCGGCAAGCGGCTGGCACGTTTGAGTATCATCAGCAATCAAAGCGAGTGCCTCGGCGATGGTTTCAGGGCACTCGTAGCGGAGGTCTGGCGCTTTCACGTGTTTACGGTTTTCCTCACAAGGTGTCACACAGCAGCAATATCGCACGCCACACCGGGCAATTCAAATTTCTTGCATTCGCAATACGCGACTTAAGAGAGCGGCAGCTGAATGCAGAGTTGCTACCTCTGCCGGAGAGGAAATTAATTGGTTATGCGGGCGTAAGGCGGATTCCAGGGTATCTGCGCTGATTGCCCACACACTTGATAACAAGCGGCCATCTGCTACTTAGCACCAGTTCGAGTCTTAACCAGAGCTGCCAAACATTGTAATTCGAATTGCTCTCCCTGCCTGGCTTTGCGTTCGCAAGACACCGGCAGCGCCCTCCCTGCTGCTGAACCTGTCGCACCCGGAGGCTGTATAAGAGAAGTCATCACGAGAGCCCGCATGAGAATCTCGCATAAAAGAACGCCCGACGCGTAACAAGCACAAATGCTTTATTACACTTCAAATTACGCTTCAGATTGCCTGTGCCCAATAACACTCGAACAGACTTTTGCGATAGCCTCAGGCAAGAGGGTAAACTCGAGGCCTGGCAGGGCAATATTCTGTGAAAGATATACCCTGATCAACACAATGGAGGAAACATGAAATTTAATCGTGAGAAAATCTACGAGACCGCTAAACAATTGTCCAACTGGGGACGCTGGGGCGATAAAGATCAAATCGGCACACTCAACAATATTGAGCCGTCTGACATTGTCGCCGCGGCCGGGCTGATTAAAAAAGGTCAGGTGTTTTCATTAGGGCTCAGCCTGAAAGAACCGATCCAGTCAGGGTTATTCGGTGGTCGATGGAATCCGATCCATCAGATGCTGGCAACCGGCACAGATGCCGCCGCCGGCAAACAGGACGGTGACGGCACGGCTTATCTGCGGTATGCAGATGACGCGGTTAATCTGCCCTGCCAGTGCTCAACGCAATGGGATGCGCTCGCGCATATTTTTCTCGACGATAAAATGTACAACGGCTACGACGCCAGTGAAGTCACTGTGCAGGGGGCAGCG
The DNA here is from genome assembly GCA_020631335.1 of Chromatiales bacterium. GTDB lineage: Bacteria > Pseudomonadota > Gammaproteobacteria > Granulosicoccales > Granulosicoccaceae. Next base: position 2,399 of record JAHDHK010000133.1, on the reverse strand, counting down.
AAGCTCGGCATTGAAAACGTGCGCGATAAAATGGTGGGTCGTGGGGTATTGCTGGATATCGCGCGTTATAAAGGGGTTGACTCACTGGATGACGGCTACCCGATTACCAATGACGATCTCGATCAGTGTGCAGCAAAACAAGGGGTCACCATTAAAAAAGGGGACTTCGTGATTGTTCGAACCGGCCATCAGGAGCGCTGCCTGGCCAGTAACGACTGGTCAGGCTATGCCGGCGGCGACGCACCGGGCCTGGCCTTTGAAACAGCTCACTGGATCAAACAGAACGACATTGCCGCCATTTGCGCCGACACCTGGGGCTGCGAAGTGAGACCCAATGAAACCGACGAAGCCAATCAACCCTGGCACTGGGTGGTGATACCGGCCATTGGCGTGTCAATGGGTGAAATATTTTATGTAAAAGAACTTGCAGAAGACTGCGAACAGGATGGTGTCTACGAATTCTTTTTTGTTGCGCCGCCTCTACATCTGCCCGGCGGGGCGGGCTCGCCGATTAATCCCCAGGCAATCAAATAGTTCAATCAGCAACGCACTCCGAAGTAAGTCAAGAATTAAGTCAATAAGGTAGAAAAACATGAGTGAAGGTTCAGTCATAGATCGCGACAGGATGCAGGTACGATTTGACTGCCGTGGCACTGCCACCGGCAAGATGCGCAATGATCTGGCCGTGTCAATGGTAGAGCCGTTGCAGGAGTCATTTGAGCTCGCCACCGATGAGGGACCTTTCCACGGTGGTGACTCCACCGCCCCGCCACCACTGGCGTTATTCGTTGGCGGGTTGACCGGCTGCATCATGACGCAGATACGCGCGTTTTCAAAAAGACTGGGAGTCACACTAAACGATTTACAAGTAGATGTTCGTGTAATATGGAACTGGGAAAAAACCGGCAAAACCTACGAAACCGCACCGGAATCATTCGAAATTGATATCGACATCGACAGCCCCGATGATGAAGCTGCGATTCTTACGCTGATAGACGCAGCCAAAAAAGGCTGCTTTATAGAACAAACACTCAAACAACCCAACGTCGTAAAGCACCGCTATAAAACCCCTGACGGCTGGAAAGAAGCTTAGCGTCGCACACAGCGTTATAGTGAACGCTCCAACGCCGGTCATCGCAGAGCAACCTAGATATTACTTCCGACTCACTACCACACAGCCAGGCAAAGCGCGTTATTGTCATCGGTGGCTCTATTGCCGGACTGACCAGCGGACTGGCATTACTGAAGCACGGTTGGGATGTACAAATATTCGAGGCGACCCGCGGTGAGCTTGAGCAACGTGGTGCCGGTATCATCACTCATCAGGCACTCTTTGACGTCCTGAAAGTGCTTGACATCAACAGTGCACAGGATATCGGCGTCCCGATCCACACCCGTAAGGCATTTTCGAAAAGCGGTATAGTTACCGACACACTGCAGCTTCCGCAAATCGCTTCTTCGTGGGGACGCATGTATCAACTGCTGAGGCAACATTTCCCCGATGATCGTTATCATCAAAACAAAGTGCTTACGCAGATACAACAGACTCAGCATCAGGTAGAGGCACTGTTTAGCGATGGCAGCAGCCATCACGCCGACTTGTTGATCGGTGCTGACGGTATACGATCTACCATCAGAAACCAACTCGAACCCGGCGCACAGCCACAGTATGCCGGCTATGTCGCCTGGCGGGGGCTGATTGAAGCACAGGACCTCAGCAAGGCAGAGCAGCAGGAAATACTTTCATTTTTCACGTTCTGTTTACCGGAAGGTGAGCAGGTACTGACGTACCCGATTGCCGGCAGGCAACATCAGACAGATCCCGCCATGCGACGCTGCAACGTGGTCTGGTATCGCCCGGCATCTCAAACCGTACTGCAGGATTTACTTACCGATACCAACGGCAACAACAACGGTGAATCTATCGCACCCGATCGCGTCAGACCGGAAGTGGTGCAACACATGCGCAATGATGCAACAACGCTGTTGTCTCCACAGCATAATGCTTTGATACAAAGGCTCGATCAGCCATTTATCCAGCCCATCTATGATCTGACAGCAGCAAAGATGGTTCACCAGCGAATTGTACTCATCGGTGATGCCGCCTTTACCGCAAGGCCACATCTTGGCGTCGGCATTACCAAAGCGGCGCAGGACGCCCTTGCGCTGGCAGAAACGCTGAACAACAATCAAAGCCTATCCAGCGCATTAAATACCTTTGAATCGCAACGTCTTGAAGCGAACCGTACACTGGTTGATCAGTCGCGCGAGCTTGGTGCTTACCTGCAGGCACAACGACTAAGCGACAGTGAAAAAAAGCATGCATCCCTCCACCGCACTACTGCCGCGGTCATGCGCGAGACTGCTAACCCCGACATATTTCACTAAAGCAACACCAG
>JAHDHK010000132.1:13229-15128 GCA_020631335.1 Chromatiales bacterium | reverse complement strand
AATCGTTCCTGCAACTACATTAAAAGAGTGAAGAAAAAGGTATGTCAACGTCGACCTACGAATTGTTCAGATGTTGCCTAATTAGAAATTGGTGACAAAATTGCCCCGCAAAGCAGGGCTTTGCTGGTATGTCTGTTGAGCAGTTTAAGAGTAAGTCGTTGCGTCAAGCCTGATTTATTGTATAAGAATCCCGGGAAAAAAGCAATAGAAAGCGATCCGGGATCCTGAAAATTGTTCTTATCCTTGTCGGTATTGCCCGATTCGTGAGATATCTCTCACAATTGTTTTCCGGTTTCGCCAAATATTACGGTTCTTCGTTTTTTTTGGAATCGAGCCCATGTGGAAGCTGGCGTCAGAAAGTAGGGTGCAGGACAAGTGTCTTGCTGTGGCCGAAAATGCTCACATGTATTTGGGCACCTCGATGAAGTCACAATCCCTTGGCCTGGCAATTCTTTTGGCATCCTGCGGTGTGTCAATTGCGCAGGAATCATCGATGCTGAATTATAACGATGAGCAGATCACCTTTGTCACGTCACATGCAAACGTACAAAGCATAATCGAGGAGCGACAGGCTTTTCCCTCGATCGATGAGGCGGTCAGTAAAGTAATACCGAACCATTTGATTTTCTACCGCAGTAAAAATGGTAATCATAAGATACACAAGGTAATTGAAGTATCTCAGGAGACACAATGGACTGATATCAGTCGCAAGCAGCCGGCGAATGAGTCAATGCTGGTTAATTTGGCCACGCCTGAACCTCCGAAAATCAGTAGTCCCGTCATCGATTCTGCAGTGGATGGGGGCAAGGTAAAGATATCATGGAAGCCTGGCAGTAAATCGATTAAAGACTGGTATCTGCACGTCAGTACGTTTGATGATGGAAAGAACCTGTTGGATTCAGGAGATCTCTCTTCAGAAACTACCAGCTATACAGTGGATAATCTTCCGGCTGACAACAGCACAATACATGTAAAGCTATGGTATCGGGAACACGGAAAGTCAGCATGGCAGAATATTAAATCACAGTTTCTATCCAGCTTAGTCAAGCCTGAGCTTGCTCAGATAATTAAACCTCTAACAGGTCCTTCTCTGGTTGGCAGTCAGCCGCAGACCGTACCTTTTGGCGACGGCCTGGTTGCACTTTATAATTTTGACGGTGATTTAACTGATGCTTCGGGCAATGGTTTACACGGTACGAGCCCTGCATCGCTGAAATTTCAGTCCACTGCTGACGGACGAAGTACGGTACATTTTGATGGTGTTAATGATCACATTGTTCTAGGCCGGTCGGACAAATTTGATTTCAGCGACAGCAAAAAATTCACTTTTGCTGCGTGGGTAAGGCTGCCCGACACATCTCCCTTGTTCAAACGTGATGACGTCTCTATGAACCTGATCTCTAAATACGATAAGGGAATTGCAGGCGAGTATTATCTTGATTTGAAAAAATCGGGGAATGTCGGACTGTTACGTGAAACTTCTCCTTTCGAAAAGTCCAGTGCAAACAGAATAACGCCTAATCAATTCTCATTGGTGGCGGGTACCTATGATGGCTCAGTGGCGCGAGTCTATGTTAACGGTTCGCTAAGTGGAGCGACGACCATGGGCCCCAGTGGTCGCGCCAGCAACACGGATGTGGTGCTGGGAGCGAGGCACAGAAACGGTGTGTTGGAGAACTACTTTCAGGGCCAAATCGATCAGCTTATGATTTACGATCGTGCTCTGACAGACACAGAGATCCTGTCAATGTACAAAGCGAATTGAACTCTGACTGTATTGCTGAATGCATTGATAGAGACAGTAGTACTGACCGGGCATTCCGGAACACTGGGATGCACCAGGTGACGTTTGAGATCGGAGTTGAAAGTTTTCTCTACCCTCGAGTGACTATCCGGCCG
>JAHDHK010000132.1:3196-13219 GCA_020631335.1 Chromatiales bacterium | reverse complement strand
AGAAAGTAGCACTGGCCGTGCATTCCGGAACCTGGATGCACCAGGTGACGTTTGAGATCGGAGGTAAAAAGTTCTCTACCCTCGAGTGACTAGCTGGCCGGCACAGCGCTGAGCCATGTGTGGGGTCGTGGTGTCATGGCTGATCGACAAGAGGAAGCCATGCAGGGTTGCGTATAGAGCTGCCCAAAAAATGTCGCAGTCACTAGCCGCATTGGGTGGTAGCAAAAGCATTTTGAATGGCTGTTCCGAAAGCGCTTTGTTTTCAGTCTTTCTGTCTTTGGCTCCTATCCATAAGCCGCGAAGCGCATCAAACCACAGCCCTAATCCACTCGTGCCGGTAGATGACCTTCGGGTATTTCTCTACTTTGGCAGGTCACGATCTGGTCTGGTTTCTATTTCTGTTGTAGATGCAGCATTTAAATAACTTTTGCTGCGAGGTATTGAAGGATGGCTCTGGATGTTTGTGTGTGACAATCAATATGAATAATGATGGCTGTAGATCAACGTTACCCGAGAAATTTTACTCATCCGTTAATTGCTGCTTGAAGGCCACTGTGTGTTGAAACGACGAATCGCCACCAACGCTGGTGACAAGGGGGGGATCGCAAAAACGTGATGTAAAATATATTGGACACGGTGTCTAATATGATTTAACTCAAGTGGTAGGTAATTTATTGTTTGGGAAAATCAAAATGTCCCCATTTATCCGCTCAACCTACTTGTCCGTATTCACCACTGCGATCATCTTCTGTGTTTACGGGTGGTGGATATTTCAGATTCTGGGTGTTACTTACGTCACCGGGCCGGATGCGCTGGTGCGTATTGGAAAGTCGATTGGAATACTGATACTGGCGGGTTACGCGTTTGAGATTCTCGTACAGCTTGGCGCTTTGATCATCGATGCGAAGTTCAGTGGAAAGTCTTTACGCGAGTTGATTGTCGATGAAAGAGATAAACTGATTGTTTATCGGTCAATCTTTGTATCGATGCATGTGTTGTGTGGTGGTGTTTTTCTCGCAATAGGGGCGCTTGCGCTGGGGTGGGAGGCGTTCTGGGTGTTCAATATAATTGTACTGTTTTATGGACTGGCGGTAGCTACTGAGCTGGTTGCTAAGATTCTATTTTTTCACCGGGGAATCAACGCTTGAAAGGAAGTGCGGTTAAAAAGCGGATCAGGAGATTTCGCTTTGACAATGCCGAAATGACGCAAAAAGATTTGGCCGGGAGGGTAGGGGTTACTCGCCAGACAATAGTGGCTATAGAGAATGCGAAATATTCTCCGACGCTGGAGCTGGCATTTAAAATCGCAGCAGTGTTTGAAGTTGGTATTGACGATATATTCGAATATGCACCGGAGCCGAATGAAAATTAGGCTTCTATGGGGTGTGTGGTATGCAGGTTCCATTCGACTGAACGGACAATGTTCAGTGATTCGTATAACCTTTTAAAGCTGTGTGTCATGAAGACCGGATGCCCGTATAGAAAGGCACATGGGGCTTGGAGTTAGTATCCTTTGAATAAATTTGTATTCAGTACTTAAAATGGCTGCCCCGGTAAAGAGCCCTTTGAGTTAATGTGATCTAGATATCCGTGTAGCTCGCGTGTTTATAATTGACTATAACGTCCGGAAAGCCTGTCTAAAGTACAAATGCCGAACGGGATTACTCGCAGGTTTAATTGAAAGCGACGTCAATGCAGTAGTGAATATGGCCTAATCGGCAATGTTGGATTCGCTGCTCAGAAGGTTTTGTTGCTATGCGTTACCACCACTCGCTGTTTCTATCAACACCCGATCGCCAGCCTGTAAGACAATGCCGCTGGCAAACTGATAGTGCTCCTGTTCACCGTTGTGACGCAGGATAGTCATTGAATTGGTACCACCGGCGGGCTGGCTATTTAACGACCACACGGGAATGTTCGCTCTTGTGTAACCCACTGATAAACTCGCTGATGCACGGGCTTCGTACATAACGCTGACTCCAGCGCCGCCGCTGAAACCCGAAGGGTTGTGCGGCTTCCCGGCAAGCTGCTTGTGCACGACCTCAAGCCCGTATCGCGCCTCGCAAATTTCCACCGGACAGTTGAAGGTATTGCCGTGATTGGTGGAGAACATTGCATCTATTCCATCGCGCTCGTCTGTGGCACCCCAGCCACCCATCTGTGGTTCGACCATGGCAAATTTACGTTTTGTGTCGGGATGGTCGCCTGATATCACCGTACCGAATATCGATGCAAAAGAGCCGGCGGGTAATCGCCCCGGACAGACTGATGCCATGCATTGCCACAGCATATCCAGCAGTCGGATACGGTTTTCGAAATAGAAGCCCTGCGGTGCGGAGGGGCCGGCGTGAAACACCGTACCTTCTTCGGTGATCACCTGCAGCGGTGAGAAAGAGCCGAAGTTGGCAATCGGTTCCGGATCACACAGCGCTTTGAAAATCATCTGACAGGCGATCACTGCACCGTCGCGACTGGTGTTGTAGGGGCCGCCGTCGTCTTTAGGGTTGCCGGTCAGATTTACGCTGAAGGTGTCGGGCGATATAGTGATGGCGGCTCGCCACAGTTTGCCGTTGTCCTGCTCTTCTTCGATAGTGAATTCGCCGTGCGGCAGTGTGGCCAGTCCGGCCAGTGCGCGGCGGCGGCCGGAGTCAAATGCTGCTGTGATAGCCTCGTTAACAGTAGCAGCGCCATACTTTTCAAACAGCTTAAGTATCTGTTGTTCCGCACGGTTGCTGGCTGCTACCTGAGCCCAGAGGTCGCCCCTGACAAAATCCGGTAACCGCGAGTTAACTTCAATGATGTCGTACAGTGCGGCATTTCGTTTACCGGCGCTGAACAGTCGCACTGGTGGCAGCCGCAGTCCTTCGGCAAAGATCTCGGTCACGTCACTGGCGATTGAACCGGGCACCTTGCCGCCGATATCTCCCCAGTGCGCAATTGAGGCAGTCCACGCTACGCAATGGCCGTTAAAGAAAACAGGCTTCGCGATCACCACATCATTGAGATGGGTGACACCGCCGTGGTTGGGATCGTTGGCAATAAAAATATCACCTGCCTGCAGGTTGTTACCGTGGCGCTCAACAATCACTTTGACTGCTTTATCGAGTACGCCGACAAAGGTTGGAATACCAGCGCCTGAACTCACCAGTCGGCCCCCGGCGTCTGTGACACCGGTACCCACGTCCAGTACTTCGTAGATAATCGGGCTCATCGCCGTTTTCCGAAGTACGGCAAACATCTCCTCGGCGGCATTGTCGAGTGCGGACTGGATGACAGACAGTGTGAACGGGTCGGGTGTGCGAGTGTTCATGTGGCCGGGGCTCACGGTTGCCTGTTCCCTGTCGCAAGCTTCTCGCGCAGTGCGATTTCATCGGCTGATACTACCGGCACTGCGGAAATCAATGCCCGCGTATAAGTATTGTCCGGTTGAGTAAACAGGGTTTCTGTAGGCGCAAGCTCTACCAGTCTGCCTCGCTGAAACACGGCCACGCGATCGGCAATGTTGCGCACGACTGATAAATCATGGGTGATAAAAATATAGGTCAGCCCGCGCTTCTCGCGCAGCGCCTGTAACAATCGCAGCACACGAGCCTGTACCAGTACATCGAGTGCGGACGTTGGCTCATCCAGCACCACCACCTTTGACTGACACGCCAGTGCGCGGGCAATGGCTATGCGCTGCCGTTGCCCGCCCGACAAACCGGCCGGGGCGCGCCGGGCAAGTTCGGGCTCGAGCCCTACTTCCTGTAATAGTGCTTCAACCATCGCAGGTCGCTGCGACGCGGATCCATGGTTGTGTACATCCAGCGCAAGACGCAGAGAAGCGGCCACTGAGCGTCGGGGGTTCAAAGCCGATAACGGATTCTGTTGCACCAGCTGTATTTCGCGTCGATGCTCAAGGCTGCGGCGTTCCGGCAGCACCTCTCCCTGATAGCGGATTTCACCCTGTGTCGGTGGATACAGACCGAGGATCATATTGGCGACGGTACTTTTTCCCGATCCGCTTTCCCCGACAATTGCCAGGCACTCACCCTCAAGCACATCAAGAGAGATATTGTCGACGGCTCTGATCAGTGTTTTACCAACCCGGAATTCTTTACTGACGGATGCAAGAGACAGAATCGAGTGCGGCATTAGTGATCTTTCCCGTGTGTCTGGTGTGTATCTCCATGTGTCACGAGCGGGTCGCTGAAGGCCGGTGAGTGCTCTTCGATTTCCGGCAGGCCGCCACCGGTCAGTCGTGGAATCGCAGAGAGCAACGCTTTGGTATACGGGTGCTCAGGTGAATCAAAAATTGCTGCAGTCGGACCGCGCTCTACGATATTGCCGCGATAGATCACATAGATGCGGTCTGCGAATTCACGCACTACACCCAGGTTATGCGAGATGAATAAAACCGATGTGCCCAGCCGATCTGTCAGGTCGCGCATCAGTGCCAGGGTCTGTGCCTGTACCGTGACGTCCAGTGCGGTGCCGGGTTCATCGGCAAGCAACAAACGCGGTTCGTTAATCAGTGCCATTGCAATCATGACGCGTTGATTCAGTCCGCCGGAAAGTTGAAATGAATAGCTGTCCAGTACTCGCTCTGCATCTTCTATGGATACTTCCTTCAGTAACTCTGCGGCGCGGCGGCGCGCCTCTTCCATGGTGATTTGCCGGTCGCGACGCTGCAGCACTTCATGAAACAATTCACCAATGCGAAACACCGGGTTCAGTGCCGACGTTGGATCCTGAAAGATCATCGAGATATCACGCCCGCGCAGTGCGCGGCGTTCGGCAGCAGTCATTGAAGACAGGTCGCGTCCTTCAAATGCAATTTTGCCATTGATGCGAGCGCTGCGTACATCCTGCATGGTGCCAAGAACGATACGAGAGGTGACCGATTTTCCCGAACCACTTTCACCGACCAGTGCGACACGTTCACCCGGGGCAACACAGAGATCAATGCCGTGCAATACCTTTGTAGTGCCGGACCAGTGTTTAAATGACAGTCTAAGGTTATGTATATCAAGTGTTAGCGGGTTGGTCATCAATCCGGCTCCAGCACGTCGCGCAATGCATCGCCAATCAGATTGAAACCGAACACGGCGACCACAATGGCAAGCCCGGGGAATACTGTCATCCACCAGCTGTCCGGCAGATAGCGTGTGCCTTCGGAAACCATAGAGCCGAGGTCGGGTGTGGGTGCCTGCACACCCAGGCCGAGAAAACTCAACGAGGAGGCGATTAAAATAACGAAACCGAAGTCGAGCGTCATTTTGGTCACAATGGCAGGGATGCAATTGGGCAGAATCTCACGGAACATGATGTGTGTTCTGGATGCCCCGATGACTTCCGCCGCCAGCACATAGCCTTCTACTTTTTCGCCGCGAGTAATGTTATAAACCAGTCGTGCATACCACGGCCACCACATGGCGGTAACTGCAAGCATGGCATTTAGCAGCGTCGGTTCCAGTACACCCATTATGGCCAGCGCAAGTACCAGCGGCGGTATAGACAGGAAGATATCGGTGATACGCATGAGTATAAAATCAGTGCGCCCGCCGAGGTAACCGGCGATTAGTCCTACAGCAACGCCAACGGGTGGCGCGATCAGCAACACCACCAGACCCATGCCAAGGGCAATGCGATAGGCGTAGATGATGCGTGAAAGAATATCCCGTCCGACCACATCGGTGCCCAGCAAATAATCGGCGGAGGGCGGCTTGTTGGCGAAAGCAAAGTTGATGACTGCGCCGGCGTGCTCAGGGTAGGGTGCCACTAAACCGGCAAAGGCAGCGCAGAAAAACACCGTGCCGACCAGCAGCAAACCGATGATCGACAGTGGATTGGTCAGCAGTATATAGGCCGCGCGCTTCACTTGCCGTTCTCCGACAAACGGATACGCGGGTTAATGACCGAGACCAGAAAGTCCACAATGATATTGGCAATCAGGAAGGTGGCAGAAATGATTAATACCGTGCCGACAATGGCGTTCAGATCTTTTTGCAGAATTACCCCGACGCCGTAGCGCGACAACCCCGGCCAGGCAAATATAATTTCCACCAGAAAGGCATTGCCAAGCAGTGCAGCGAAGTCGAGGCCGATGATAGTAAGCGAGGGTATAAGCGAGGGCCGAAAAGCATAGCGCTGTGCGATACGTGCTTCAGAAAAACCGTAGGCCTGAGCCATTTCGATGGAGGGGTGTTCGTAGGTAGAGATCATATTGCTACGCGTTAAGCGTGACGCCTGTCCGATACCTGATAAGGCCAGTGCAAACGCAGGCAGAATCATATGATGCAGGGCGGAGATAAAACCGTCGATGCGACCCGCTGCCAGTGTATCGATCAACATAAAGCCGGTGAGGTGCGGAATATTCAGCGTGTCTGCAATGCGGCCGGTAATGGGAAACAGCGGTAAAAAGTAGGCAAATACCAGTACTAAACCGACTGCCCAGACAAAGGCAGGTGCAGACACCGTGAGCAGTGAAAACACCCGTATCAGATGGTCCGGCCAGCGGCCGCGATAACGCGCCGACAGTGCGCCAAGTGGCAGGCCGAATACCACCATCATCAGTCCCGCCAGCAGCACCAGTTCAAGCGTAGCGGGCAGATACTCTGCAAGATCAGTCATCACCGGACGCTTGGAATACAGCGAAATACCGAGATCACCCCTGGCAAGGTCACGCATGAACAACCCGTACTGAACCACCAGCGGTTCATTGAGGTGCAGTGCTTCACGCATCTGCTCTACTTGTTCGGTGGTTGCTCGCGGGCCGAGTGCAATGCGGGCCGGGTCTCCGGGGATTACTCGTGCGATGCAAAAGATAAGCATCGACACGCCGACCAGCACAATCAGCGACGTGCCAAGGCGCAACAAAAGTCTGCGGAATATTGTCACGCGGAGTCTCTGCGGAACCTGAATGTCAGAGGGTGCGATCGCAGCCGCACCCTCTGAGCTCTGGTTGCGCTTAACGCAGTTCGAACGTTATTCAGAAACAGATATATCTGCAAAGCGCATATTAAACCCGGATACCGGATACGTACGTGCCGGATCTGCGAGGTTGTGATAAGTCACGCCGTCGCGAACTGCAAACGGGCTGAGTAATTCGTAAGCGTAAATATCCGGCACTGTATCGGCAAGAATTGCATTGGCGTCTGCATACAGTGCCTGGCGTGCATCCGGATCAGACTCAACGCGTCCCTTATCCAGTAATGCATCAAGATCTGCATTTTTATAGTACGACGATGAGATCCATGTCGGTGGTTGCGAAGAGTGATACATCGCATAAAGCAGTGAGTCAGTGTCGGGTGAGGCCGCCGAGATCGCGATCTCAACCACGTGTGGTGCGGTGGCGGGCGCGGTTACCTGTTCTGTCAGCAGCGCCCATGGTGTACGCGTGATATCAACCTTGAAACCCAGTGTGCTGTAAATTGCCTGCATCATCAACGCCCCGCGCTCACGAGCCGGTGTTTCAGCGATAAAGACAACGTCGAGCGGATGATCGGCAGGGTCGTACTGACACTTGCCGAGCTCTTCTTTTGCCAATGCCATGTCCTGCTGGAACACGGGTAGTGACGCGTCGTAACCGGTTAAACCCTGTGGAATCGCACCGGTCATTGGCTTGCTGGTTGATGTGTTGTCGTTGATCTGTGTCAACTGTGCCATTGTGGCATAGTCAAAGGCATAGGCCAGTGCTCTGCGGCAATGCACATCATCCAGTGGGGCGCGTTGTGTATTGAGCTTGAAGTACTCACCGGTAAGACCCGCCTCGGTTACCAGGCTTGCACCGTCCTGTGCCAGCCCTGCATAAACTTCAGGTGGTAGCCACTGACTGGAAATATCGTGCTCGCCGCGACCCATTAACGCACGCACTGTCGCCGGTTCAAGGCCGTAACGAAAGCGCACAGTCTCAGGGAAGTTCTCTACCGGTTCGATAAAGTAGTCCGCTTCATAAGACAAAACTGTTTCTGTCTGCGGATCGTGACTGGTGATCATATAGGGGCCGGAGCCCGCACTGTTTTGCGACATCCAGGTGGACGCCCAGTCGCCGTCTTTTTCATTCGCCTTTACCGTGGCCATGTCGACAATCGGCATCCGGATCAGTGTCGCAAGGAAGGGGGCGAAGGGTTTTGAAAGTGTAAACACCACAGTGTGGTCACCGGTGGCCTCAACGCTGTCCACCACTCCTGCAAACAGACTGCTGTTGCCCTGGCCCATTGCCATCATGCGCTCGAAGGTGTAAGCGACATCGGCGGCAGTCAGCGCGTTACCCGAATTAAACTTAACATCGTCGCGCAGGTTGAAGGTGTAGCTCGCACCGTCAATGGTCCAGTCGGTGGCGAGGTGCGGCTGCACACCGGCACCACCCTGTTTCGGGTAGACCAGCGTGTCGTAGAGGTTTATCGCCAATACCGTATCAGCGTAGTCCGTGCCTTTGGCCGGATCGATCTCACCGACCGCCACCTCGTCTGCGCGAAGAATCCGTTCCGCTGAGGCGGGTGCTGTTGCCAATAACAGCCCCAATACTGTGCTGCCGAGAACCGTCGTCCTGGTAGTAAGTGTCATGAGTAACCCCCGGGTTGATTGGAGAATGACAGGCGATGCTGCGCTGCCAGCAGGATAAATTTTTTAGTACAACTGTAATCATCTTGACAAACACCCCTCTCTGTCAACATTATTTTAGCCATGCTAACAAAGAAAACTTCAAGGCCCGCCGACATACCCGCTGATCTGGGCGGCAAGCTGCGTGCGCGGCGTGTAGCGCTCGGGCTCACACTGGAGGCCGTGGCAAAAAAGGCACGGGTGACCACCGGATTTGTCAGTCAGGTCGAACGCAACATCACGTCGCCGTCGCTGTTGTCACTGACCGCACTGGCTGAGGCTCTGGATGCACACATCACCGAGTTCTTCGACACGCCACCCAAACCCGATCAGACGTCTCGGGTCGAGATGCGGGAAATTTATGCCTCACCCGGTGGCGGGTTCGAGTTCGAACGGCTGTCGACCACCTTCCCGGGAAGCACGCTGAATGGACTGCTGGTACATCATCCTCCGGGTTTTGTGATCGAAGAAATGGTGCATGACGGTGAAGAGTTTTATTACGTCATTAATGGCGCATTAACACTGGTGGTCGATGGTGTGCGCACAGTGCTGGGGGCTGGTGACTCGATTCATTTTGACAGTATGCGCCCGCACTCCGTGCTCAATGAAACCGGCAGGACAGTGACGGTGCTTATCGTAAATACAATGGCGCTTTTCGGTGAGGAACGCGAGGATAAACAACATGACTGACCTGGCGCCTTTTGTGGCAGCGCTGGCATCAGGCAATCCGGTGCAGGCAAGCTGTCAGGCACTTCGTCAACTGGCCTATGACGTCCTTGATCTGAAGCAGTTTACGATGATGACCTTTGATCAGGAGCGCGGTGTCGCGCAGCGCATTTTTACCGATGATGCCGAAGCCTATCCGGTAGGCGGTGAAAAACCGATACTGGAAAACCTCTGGACCGAGACAGTGCTGATGCGCCACCAGACCTTTGTCGGAAACTCTATCGAAGATCTGGCAGCGGTATTTCCGGACTGGGAAAAGATTCAGTCGCTCGGTCTTGAAAGCTGTTTGAATCTGCCGGTCATTGTCGGTGATCAAGTCATCGGTACACTGAACTGCCTGAACGTGGCCGGGCACTTTACGCCGGCGAAAGTGCAGGCTGCAAACCAGCTGAGCGTGCCTGCCGTCGCTACTTTTCTGCTGGCAGCCGGTAACATGGACACCCTGGGACAACACACATGACTAATACAACACGCCGAGTGGCGACAGATGTCGGGGGGACGTTTACCGATCTTGTGGCGTTTGAAACCAGCGCTGACGGCAGTTTAAAAGTGACGACTGCAAAGTCTGATACCACACCGCCTAACTTCGAGATCGGTGTACTTAATGTATTGGAGAAGGGCGGTGTCGACCCCGCGTCTGTGGACTTTATGGCCCATGGAACGACCGTGGTGATCAACGCACTCACCGAGCGCAAAGGTGTACCGGTAGGCTTA
>JAHDHK010000132.1:0-3186 GCA_020631335.1 Chromatiales bacterium | reverse complement strand
GACTTTTTTAACCTGCACGACATCAAGCCTGAACCGTTTGTGCCGCGTCACCTTCGCGCTGAGGTGCCGGGTCGCATGACGTATCAGGGCAATGAAAGAGCCGCACTGGATTTGTCCGGTCTGCCAGCTATTTTGGATAATTTCCGCACCGATGGTGTCGAGGCTGTTGCCATCTGTCTGTTGCATGGCTACGCCAACCCCACACATGAAAAAGCGGTGCTTGCAGCGGTGCAGCAACACTGGCCTGACGTATCAGTTGTCGCATCGCATCAGATTACGCGTGAGTGGCGGGAGTACGAGCGCTCTAACACAGCAGTGCTGTCAGCCTATGTGCAGCCGGTGGCAGCGCGTTATCTGAGCCAGCTCAATGACGGTTTAAAATCACGCGGATTGCAAAAATCCCCTTACATTATGCAGTCAAACTGCGGGGTAGACAGCCTCGAAGCTACATCGGCCATTCCGATCACCATGGTTGAAAGCGGACCGGCATCGGGCTTCTGGGGGGCGGCCGAATTAGGCAAGCTGATCAACGAGCCGAACATACTGGCGCTGGATATTGGCGGTACCACGGCCAAGTGTTCACTGATCGAAGGTGGCGAGGTCAGAATCATGACCGACTACTGGATTGAACGCAGTCGCAAGTCGGCCGGCTACCCGATTATGGTGCCGGTGGTTGACCTGGTTGAAATCGGCAACGGCGGTGGCTCAATTGCACGGGTTGATGACTTCGGCAAGCTGCATGTCGGGCCGCAATCGGCCGGCGCGATACCTGGCCCTGCCGCTTATGGTAAGGGGGGCACAAAGGCGACTACCACCGATGCCAACCTGTGGCTTGGCCGTATCAATCGCGACTACTTTTGTGGCGGTGCAATCAATGCCGACATGCAGGCAGCTGAGAGTGCATTAACCGAACTGGCGGACAGGTTGTCGGTTTCGGTCGACGAGGCCGCGCGCGGCATCATTCGCATTGCCAATGACAACATGGTCAATGCATTGAAGCTTGTGAGCCTGAATCGTGGTCACGATACCCGTGAATTTACGCTGCTCGCTTTTGGCGGCGGAGGTGCGATGCATGCGGTGGCACTTGCACAGGAACTGCAGATGGCAAAGGTAATTGTACCGACGGCAGCATCAGTCTTCTCTGCCTGGGGCATGATGATGAGTGATCTGCGTCGAGACTACTTTGCCACGCAGTTGATGGATCTGTCTGAAGGTGCCGGTGCACGCATTGAAAAGGTGTTCGGCGACACGGAAGCCGGGGCGCGTGCCACCTTCGAAGCTGAAGGGGTGGCTGCGGATAAAATCAGCTTTCTGCGTTATGGAAAATTCCGATACCAGAATCAGGAACACACCACCGAGGTGCCTCTTAACGGTGGGAATGCCGGTGGGACAACAAGCGTGATCACCGATGCATCACTTGATGCCATTGTCGAGTCTTTTCATGCACTGTATGAAAAGGAATACACCTATAGACTCGATGCACCGGTGGAGATGGTCGGTATTCATCTGGTTGCACGGGCTGAGGTGGGTAAACTGACGATGACGCCGGCACCCCTGGGGCAGGCAGACGCCTCTGCTGCAGTCAAAACAAAGCGCTCTGTCGACTATGCCCTTGAAGGCGTGCACGAAGCAGACATCTACAACGGCGATCAGCTGCAGCCGGGTATGAGGTTTACCGGTCCTGCTGTCATAGAAGACAGTGGGTCAACAGTCGTTATACATCCGGGTAACGAGGTATCGGTCGATGCGTTCGGCAATATCCACATCGTGCTGGAGGCTTAGTCATGAGTAACGATCCAATCACGCTTGAAATTATCCAGAATGCCTTAACCGCTACTGCTGATGAAATGTTTGCAGCGATGGGCAAGACAGCCATGTCATCGATTATTTACGAGGTGCTGGACATGGGCAGCGGCATTACCGATGCTGAAGGGCGCATTGCCTCCAGCGGTGCGGGCATACCGGCGTTTATCGGTGTGCTCGATAAATCGGTGCAGTTCATCTTGTCGAAGCATGACGACATCCGCCCCGGTGACGTTTTTATTACCAATGATCCGTGGCACGGTGGTGTCACGCATCTCAATGATATAGTGCTGGCAATGCCGGTGTTCCAGGAACATACATTACTTGCGTGGACGGCGATCATCGCGCATAACTCGGATATTGGCGGAATGGCACCGGGTTCCCTGTCGGGTGATGCGACTGAAATATTCCATGAAGGGCTGCGGCTGCCGGCAGTCAAGATTATTAACGAGGGTGTTACTGATCAGGCAGTGATGGACATCATTACCTGCAACAGTCGTATGCCCGACTTCTTAAAGGGTGATGTCTGGGCGGCTATTGCCGGTGTGCGCGTCGGAGCGCGTCGCCTTGAAGGGATAGCCGAAAAATATGGCGCACTTACCTTTCTCAAAGCCATGGATAGCTTTATGGACTTCGGCGAGAAGGCAGCACGAGCCGAGCTGGCAAAGCTTCCCAGGGGCACCTTCGAGCTCGATGAAAAGCAGGACGATGGTCAGGTTTTTAATGTGAAGGTGACGATCTCCAGTGACGAGTTTGTTGTCGATTTCCGCGACAACCCCGATCAGACAGCAGGTCCGGGCAATGCCACCCGGGATGGCACAGTCATTTGTGCGCAGATGATCTTTAAAGCGCTGACCGGCCCCGATACCCCTGCCAATGATGGCAGCTTCCGGCCGCTTAAAGTACTGACGCGTGAAGGGTCGATCTTTCATGCAAAGGAACCGGCGGCGGTGGGCTTTTACTATGAAACCGAAATCCGTTCCAACGATCTGATCTGGCGGTGCCTGGCACCTCATGTACCGGATGTTCTACCCGCCGGTCATTTCAGCTCGATCTGCGGCACCTTTATCGGTGGTACACACCCGGATACCGGTCGACAGTACACCATTATCGAACCGCAGCTGGGTGGCTGGGGCGCCGGTCAGGATCACGATGGCAACTCCTGCATGTTCTGCAATTTTCACGGTGAAACCTATAACACGCCAGCCGAAGTGTCAGAGGCACGCAACGGTCTTTATGTAGACCGTATGGCGCTGAATGACTCGGCAGGTGGTGAAGGCCAGTTTACCGGCGGGCGCGGGCTTATCCTTGAGTATCGTATCCGCACCGAGCACGGTTTCCTGACCATGGGCTTTACCCGCTATATGGAAAAACCCTGGGGAA
>JAHDHK010000131.1 GCA_020631335.1 Chromatiales bacterium | reverse complement strand
ATCTTCACCATACTGGTACTGGTCCTCATTTCACGCAACCCGCGAATGATCCGCCAGAGCGCGCCGGCATCACTGGGCAAACCTTTTAATCCACCGTCCTGACGTTATCGGGGCACAACACGAGATACCGCTATCTTATGAAGAAACTACTCCTTGCAGCAGCAACCACACTGTTACTCAGTGGTACCGCCAATGCAGACACGACCAAGGTTGGCTTTATTTACGTCGGGCCTGTAGGTGACCTTGGCTGGACCTACCGCCACGACATCGGTCGGCTGGCAATCGAAAACGAATTTGGCGATAAGGTAGAAACCACATTTATCGAAAACGTGCCCGAAGGGGCCGAAGCGGTAAAGCAGATTACCCAGCTCGCTGAAACCGGCCACGACATCATCTTTACCACTTCTTTCGGTTTTATGGATCCGACCAACCAGGTGGCAGCACAATATCCGGATGTGAAATTCGAACACGCTACCGGCTTCAAGCGCGAAACAGACAACGTTTCTACGTTTTCTGCACGCTTCTACGAAGGCCGTGTGATTCAAGGGTTACTCGCAGCCAAAATGACCAAGACCAACAAGATCGGTTACATCGCCTCATTCCCGATTCCCGAAGTCGTGCGTGGTATCAATGCGTTTCAAATGGAACTGGCCAAGCACAACCCCGATGCAGTCATCGACGTAAAATGGGTATTCACCTGGTTTGATCCAGCTAAAGAAGCCGAAGCAGCACAAGCGTTTATTGATGCCGGTGCAGATATCATTGTTCAGCACACTGACAGCCCTGCCCCGATGACCATTGCCGAAAAAACTGAAGGTGTCTACGCATTCGGGCAGGCTTCAAATATGTCACGCTTTGGCGACACCAGCCACCTGGTTTCCATTGTCGACAACTGGGACAGCTACTATGTCGATCGTGTTGCCGCAGTTATTGACGGCAC
Source organism: Chromatiales bacterium (assembly GCA_020631335.1). Taxonomy (GTDB): domain Bacteria; phylum Pseudomonadota; class Gammaproteobacteria; order Granulosicoccales; family Granulosicoccaceae. The sequence goes on along the minus strand of JAHDHK010000131.1, from coordinate 14,231 downwards.
CTGGTCACAGAGCGACACCTGGTGGGGTCTTTCAAAAGACGGCATGGGCAACGGTGTCGGCATGGTTGAGATGGCGGACTACGGCAACATTCCAGATGACCTCAAAGCAGAAGCAATGGCACTGGAAGAAAGCCTGCGATCCGGTGAGCGACATTCATTCCCCTGCCCGGTCTACAAGCAGGATGGAGAACTGGCAGAAGACTGTGCCGCAGGTGAAAAACACCTGAAAGACTTTCCAACCCTGGTATCTATGGACTGGTATGTCAAAGGCGTTGAAGGTTCATTGCCAAAGTAGCAATACCGCGATAGAACGCTGTATAAAAAATGGCGCTGTTTAGCGCCATTTTTTTGAACTGTGCCTTTATATCTTCACAGCGAATTACAAACTGACATGACCGACGACCCGGGTAATCATTGCTGCACCGTCGACTATCTCTATCAACACCTGCTCTTGAGTTAACGCTGATACATTCTGCCCCTGCATAATCATAGATTCATGCACATCAGCGGTGACCGTCGCTTTGTTGTCAACAATACTGATGCTGACATTTTTCCGGTTGTAACTGTATTCAGATAATTGCGACCATCCCTGTTGCAACATTGAGATGTACTGATCTTTTGACGCGCTGAGAATTTGAGTCCGCCCCTGCGCATTGATGTTCATCGTAAACGTAGCGTCATCACTGATATGAACGGCAATAGACCGGGCATCGAACCCGTTTACGGCACTGTCGACCTGAGACAACAACCGGGTAACCATTTGCTCAGTCATCTCGGAAGCAGAAGATGCTGTTGCAATAAACAAGCAAAACAACAGACAAATCCCACGCGCTACTCTTGTCATAATATTTCCAATATTGATGAGTATTAAACAGCGCGCAGCTGGCGCACCGCCAGAACGCGAACTATCGGCATGTGCACCACCTGCTTTAGTGCATCATTTGTGTTTCATCGACTATGTAATACGAAAACACAAATACTTCTTCGATTGCTGTTGAAAACAGCGTCTGTGCAAACCGGTGCCTTCCCCATGCCCGGGTACCAGAGATTACTGAAACAAAAAACGGCGGGAGACCCGCCGTTTTTGATAACGCTTTTATCACACTGCCTCTGTGTCAATCCGTGCACCCGGAGCATCGGCGGTGCAAGGATTGATCAGTGTGTTTACGTCACTCTAGCGCCGCAGGATGATTTCCACTCGGCGGTTCTGCTCACGACCATCGGATGTTTCATTGCTGGCGACCGGCTGAGTGTCAGCAAAGCCCCTTGCCGAAATGTTTTCGGGTTCGATACCGGCTCTTGAAGACAAGTATCGCACCGCTGCAGATGCACGCGCGGTAGAAAGCTCCCAGTTCGTAGGATACTTGCGACGCAATGCTTCACCTATACCCTGCGAGTCAGTGTGGCCTTCAACATCTATACGCCAGCCTGGATAGTTCGCGATGATGTCGCCCACACCACCCAGCAGGTCTGTACCGGTTGGGCTGAGCCTTGCACTACCGATACCGTACAGATCACCCGAGCCGAGCGTTATTGCTACTGCCGAATCATCTTCAATGGCACTGACTGCTGCCGAAGAGATGCCTGCCGCAGCCAGCTGGCCGGAGATCTCATCTCTGACTGCCAGTGTGCCATCTATCTGTGCCTGTGCCATGGCAGCTGCATTGTCCACTTGAGACTGCAACGTCTGGCGAGTGTTGTCCAGAGTACTCACCTGCGCCAAAGATTTATCAAGTTCAGCCTCAAGACTTGCGACTGTACCCCGTGCTTCATCACGCTCCGATGTAACCCCTTCATTAGCTGCCTTGAGGGCGTCGATAGTGTCGTTCAATTGGCCGACCGTCGACTGTTCGCTCTGCAGCGATGCTGTGAGTGTTTCAACCTCTTCACTCAGCGTGCTGATTTTCGCCATTGCATCATCGCGCTCTGACGTGAGTGAAGTCTTATCAGACTCGAGCATTGCAAGTGTCGTTTCCAGACCACCGACTTTTCCGGTTTCCGCTTCAAGTGAAGACTGCAGCGTTGTGCGTGAGTTTTGTAACGCATCAATCTCTGCCATTGCAGCCGCTTTCTCTTCATTCAACGCAGCCAGATCAGTCGTTGCCTGCTGCAGCCTGTCCATAGTATCAGTCAGCTCTTCACCAAGACCGGTTATCCGGGCGTTCATGTCATCACTTCGGGCCAGCATGGACTGCCTTTCTGTTTCACGCTCGGACTGCATGGCCTGCATAGCTTCATCATGCGCAGTTTTTGCGCTGGCAAGGTCACTTTCAAGCTGCGCAACCTGCTTTTTCAGATCATTCACCTGTGTGCGGAAAGTTCGAGCCTGGTCTGATGCTTCATCTCGAGCCCCGGTGATCAGTCGGAGTTCTTTCTGCAAACCACTCATTGACTCATTGAGTAATCCGAGTTTGTTTTCAGACGCAACACCGGACTGTCTGGCTGACTCAAGTTCACCGTTAAGCGAATCTATGGTGCCATTCAATTCGACTGTTTCGGCAATCACTGCATCTTTCTCGACCATCAACTCCTTTACACGTGAAGCGAGTGCATCGCGCTTGTTCATCAGCTCATCACGTTCTGCCGAAACCGTTTCGACAGACTGCATCGCTGCATTCAGCTCTTCGTTCACAGCGACCAGTGACTCTTCGCGTGCAGCGAGTGTTTCGTTAGCCTCACTCACCTTCGATGCAGTGTTTTCAAGATCGCCGTTAAGGGCTTCAATCTGCTGCTGCAGTGCTGCCGCCTCTTCTGCAGCTGCAGCATTGGCGGCTTCCAGTGTTTCTATTTCACCCTGTAGTGCATTGACCTTTTCTCCCAGACTGGTGACTTCACTATCACGCATTGACAGTGTACTCACCGCCTGATCACGTAAGCCGAGCATCTCAGTCAATTTATTTTGCAGATCACCTGATTGCGATGTTAAGCGGGCCACATCAGCTTCACGGGAGGACTTTTCCTCTTCAAACATTGTCGTAGTATCGCTCAGGCGCGTATCAATTGCGGCCAGTCGCTCTGTCGAAGTACGTAAACGGGCTTCAAGATCACCCACCTCACGAGTACGACGATCAAGCTGTTGCTGCAGATCGGCATTGGTGTCTTCAAGCTGACCAGCCAGCTGTGATGCTTCATCACGAGCCGCAGTGATCGCGTCAAATTCACCTTGCAGGGCTTCCAGTTGTTGTAATTTTTCGTCTCTGGAAGACACCTCTCCAACCGCTTTACCAAGCTCAGATTCAAGCCGGGCAATTTTGTCTTTCGCAAAGTTACGCTCGTTGATAGCGGTTTGCAGCTTACCGTTGAGCACCGATCGTGAATCAACCAGTGAATCACGCTCTGTAGTAACTGTTGACAGTAAACCCTGCAACGCCGACGTTTCAGCAGGCAAATCCTGAAACTGATTCAGCTCTGCTGTCACGCTTTGCACCTGGCCGCGCAGCGATGATGCTTCTGCGCGGGTGCTTATCAGCTCCCCTTCAAGCTCAGTCACACGCGACCGGGCCATTTCCAGCGCGTCGCTGAGTGTTGCAGTCTGAGAATTAAGCGCAGCCAACTCAGCCTGCGCTGATTCGATCCCCGCATTTGCGGTATCGACCTCGGCTTTTGCCGCATCACCGTCGCTCAACGCAGTGTCCAGCTGCCCTTGCAAATCAACAATGCGGGTTTTCGCCGCTTCCAGATCTGCAGTTAATGTGGCTGCCTGAGCATTCAGTTGTTCAGCCTCGCTACTTGCAGCGTCTCCAAGCGAGACCGCACTGGCAAGCTCTTCTTCCAGTGTGGTTACCCGCCCCCTGGTGGCTTCAAGCTCCTCACTCAACGAGGTTGCCTGTGCTGTTAATTCAGCATTCTGGTTGTCGGACTCTTCACCTTTGGACGTGGCAAGCGCCAGCGCTTCTTCTAACTCGACCACGCTCGCTTTTGCCGTGTCGAGTTCTGCTGTCAGTGATTCCACCTGCGCACTGAGCTCGGCACTCTGGGCGGCAGCTTCTTCACCTTCAGCCAATGCGGTTGCAAGCTCACCTTCAAGGTCGGATACCCGGCTCGAAGCTGTTTGTAAATCGGTGGTAAGCGCTGCGGTCTGGGTAGTGAGTTCAGTCGTTTGAGACTTGGCTGCATCAAAGTCGCTTTGTAAAGACAGGATCCGGCCGCGCGCCTCATCACTTTCAGCCAGCGCCGTATCAAGCTGCGTTTGCAGCTTTGAGCGCTGATCTGCAACGATACGCTGCTCAGCCTGATTACCACAGTTATTGAGCCCGCCCAGCACCAGCCCACCCAGCAAAAGTACAGGCATGGTGTAACGTACCAGCCAGGACATGTCACTGCCTTCAGCTGCGGTTATCGCAGAGCCGGCATTACCAGCCTGCCCGCCAGACAGTGGTTTTTTTGTTGTATCCACGTTTTTAATATCTCCTTCACCGAGAAACATCTGACCGATACCGTCAGGATTATCGAGCACCTCACCTTTACTGATTTGCCCTTTAAGCACCCCCATTACACCGGGTGTTACATAGCCGAGCATATTTTCAGCATCCGTCCCGGACAGTTCTGCACGGGACTGGAGAGTCGCTACCATTTGTTCTTTATTGGAAATTCCCACCAGCCCTGTGAGCCGGTTACCGGCCTCGACAAACACGTCTCGACTATCGCGATCACGAAACATCGCAGCGGGGTCTTTGACTAACTCTTCATCGCTATATCGTATTGCCTCATACAGCACTTCCCTGCCACTGTGATCTTTCGCCACCGACGCAAATCCGTCGAGCACTGTACCAATAGCGCTATCGACACCACCGCGCAGCAACTCCGGTTTCTGCCCCAGCAACTCACCCAGAAAAGCGGTGGCGGCAGGGGCGTGCTGATCACGCACAATTTCAAACAAGTTCATCTTCATAGCTGTTTGCGAACTTATCGCTGTCCTTCCGATTTAGATGCGCGTAAGTCTAATGTTTCAAACGGATTTTTATCTCCGCCTGATGTAAATCGGTGTAAATTCGGTCGCATTTCATCACAAAAATCAGATGCTTGTACCGTAAGACTACTTACATCGACCCAAAACACAGAACCAGCGGCCCAGGTTGCGCCACGGCACTGACATGTGTTTCTTCAGCAGAGAAGTGTAGTTGGTTTACCGCAGCTTTGAATGCTACGGCAATCAGCCCGGGGCAAGGTCGCGATTAATCCTGCAGCTGCCGTTCTACGGCGGCCCCGATACAAAAGCGCCTGCGTACGCTAGAAAATGACTGAGGTGAGTTGCTCGCCGTAAACTGACGCAGCACGAGCCTGCTCTGGTCCATCGAAATGAAGATTAAATCGATAACTGCGAAGCTTCTCAAGCAACGAATGGATACTCTCCTCTTCCAGAGGCAGATCGATCTCCTGTTCATCATTACTTGCAAACACCTCGGAGGTGCCATAGGGCTTGCACTGTGACAGCGCTCTGAACTGATACTTGTGAGCATTCTGTTGAAGCCATTCATCCAGTGCTGCTACCGTTTTTGCACGGCGGCTCGGTCCGTCATGCATCAACACGATAGCGCCATCGCTGATTGAATCGAGTGAGGCGGAAATACTGAGCTGATCGGTAGTGGACTGCCAGTCGCGTGTATCAACAGACCACTTCACTGCTGCCATACCCATTTTGTCGCCTACTTTACGAACCGAACTGTCAGTCAACCCGAAAGGTGGACGGTAACAGGTAAGTGGCGGACCACCTGCTGCAAGCACCGCTTCATTGGCTTTTCTAAATTCAGTTTCAATGCCGGCACTGGTTTCACCGACAAGCGCAATGTGGGTATGACTGTGATTACCGATAGCGTGGCCGGCATAGAGAATAGCGGCGATCTTATCGGGCTCTTTCCGCGCGCGTTGCCCGGTCACAAAGAAGGTAGCTTTTATCCGGTACAGTGAGAGCACATCGAGCATTGCTTCTGTCGAACTGTCGGCTGAAGGACCATCATCGAAAGTCAGATAGACAACAGGCTTTTCATCGGCATGGTCTTCTGCAGCCACCAGTTGCGGTGCCACCATGCACAGGACAAGAAGTAACGGTTTGGATAAATTAAACAAGCGGTTTCTCTTTGAACAGCGTAGCGGTATGCGGCAGCAAATATCCTCCCGCCGCGGCTAAAGTGTACCCACTTACGTATCGATTAGATACAAAGCTGTAACGCTTGCAGCAAATTTTTATCCAAGTGACACAGGCATGTGTAACGCAATGTTTACACAGACAATTTATCGTTACACAACAATGCTATTGGCAATGATTATCCGGCTTTGGCCATGGCATCGGGATGGCGTTCTACCGCCTCCTGAATGAGTCGTCGTGCTGTTGCACTGTCGCGCCACCCGTCTATTTTCACCCATTTTCCAGGCTCCAGATCTTTGTAGTGCTCAAAGAAATGCTGAATCTGTTGCTGCGTTATGTCCGGCAGGTCACCGTGATTACGGATATTGACGTAGCGACGGGAAATACTGCTGGCAGGTACTGCAACAATTTTCTCATCAACCCCGCCGTCGTCCTCCATCACCAGCACGCCAACCGGCCGGCAGTTCATGACAGCACCGGGCACGATAGGCCTGGTGTTGCAGATCAGAACATCAATCGGATCGCCATCTTCAGACAGTGTATGCGGCACAAAACCATAGTTGCCGGGGTAACGCATAGGCGTATACAAAAACCTGTCGACGATTAATGCGCCGGAGGCTTTATCAAGCTCATACTTTATCGGCTCACCGCCAATCGGCACTTCAATAATTACATTTATGTCTTCAGGGGGATTGTTCCCGATGGCTATAGCGTCAATATTCAATGTTAACCCTTGATAGTTTTTTGACCCGACCAGTCGTGGTAGCGCAAATTTCGGGCTGGAATAAGAAAAGTGAATCAGTGATAACGCAGCGGCTAGTCGATCCGGTAAAGCTCAGCCAGCGGCAGCCCCGGCTGCGTTTTAAATTTTCGATGAAACCAGTAATACTGAGCCGGATCAATTAAGATGTGATCCGCGATGGTTTTGTTGACCAATGTGGCAATAGACACATCGTCACTGTTTTCAAAGTCAGCAACTATCGGTTTCATTCGAACGACGTATCCATTGTTGTCCGGTGTGCGATGGTTGGCACAAAACACCACTGGCGCTCCGGTCATTTTGACAAATTTCGCGGTCGCGGTAACTGTGGCAGCATCATGCTCGAAGAACGGGGCAAAAACAGACACTTTTTCGCCCATGTCGTGATCCGGCGCAAACCACACCACACCACCGGACCGAATGGTTTTGATTATCTGCCTGGTGTTGCGGTTATCGATTAGTGACAGCACCGCGGTAGAACGACCTCGCCGCAGGGCATAGTCGACCAGCTGGTTTTTCTGGCGCCGATACACCGCATGGATATCGTAGTAGCGATTGACAAGTTTGCCAGCCAGGTCCAGACAGGAAAAATGGGCCCCCACCAGTATCACCCCTTTACCCTGTGCTATTGCCGCATCCAGGTGCTCACGTCCTTCATAGCTGACTCGCTGATGTATTTTCTTGTCTGCTGTCCACCATCCCATGGCCGTTTCGATTAAGCCGGCACCGAAGTTTTTAAAGGCTCCCCGTACCAGTTGATCCCGCCGGGTCTCAGACATATCGGGAAAACACAAGCGCAAATTAACTGCAGCCACATGACGGCGATTGCGCAGCACGTAGTACAACAACTTGCCAAGCCCCATCCCCAAACGGATTTTAATTGCGTACGGCAGCAGATTGATCAGCCACAACAAAGACAGACTGAACGCCGCAAGCCAATGGCGTGGTTGCACAAGCAGGTGAAAAAAGGAGGGTTCCATGAATACCGGTGGGTCAATTCTGCAACCGCATTATAACGTCGGCTTCACCGACTTAATACAACCACAGCACTGCGCAGGCTTACGCGACGGTGACCTTTCACCAGGTAAAATCCACTGCCGCCATTACCCGCCAAAGTTTGTGAAACCCCCGCCAGTGGCTGCGGTATCATGATCAACAATCGTACACACGGGCATAAAGATCAATGCATGAGCTTGAGGGCAAAGCGGCTATCATAACCGGTGCAAGTCGCGGTATCGGCGCGGCTACCGCCGCAGAACTGGCCGCCGTTGGCGCACAGGTTGTTCTCGCTGCCCGCAGTGAATCGACGATCCGTCACAATGCCCGTGTCATTCGCGACAATGGCGGCCAGGCAGAAGCCGTCGCCTGTGATGTCAGCAATTACAAAGACATGCAGGGACTCATTTCGCACTGTGAGTCCACTTTCGGCCGGCTGGATATTCTTATCAATAATGCCGGAGTTATAGAACCGATCGGTCACCTGACCACCTCGGACGCTGATGCGTGGGGTCACGCAACAGATATTAATTTTAAAGGCGTCTACCACGGTATGCGTGCGGCTCTGCCCTTGATGCAGACTCAGCAAAGCGGTGTCATTGTGAATGTCGGCTCAGGTGCCGCCTATAGCGCACTGGAAGGCTGGAGCCACTACTGTGCCGCCAAAGCGGCCGCCGCCATGCTGACAAAATGTGCCCACAAGGAAGTCGCCGCCAGCGGCGTGCGGGTTTTCGGCCTGACCCCGGGTACTGTGGCGACTGAAATGCAGATCCTGATCAAGGCTTCAGGCATTAATCCGGTGAGCCAGATGGACCCGTCAGATCACATTCCACCGGAGTGGCCTGCCCGCGCCATCGCCTGGCTGTGTACTGACAAGGCCAAAACTTATGCGGGTGCAGAAGTTTCGTTGAAGGATCCGGCAGTACGAGAACTGGTAGGCCTGCAGTAACGGGTTTTGCAAAAAAAGGCGGCAATAATGCCGCCTTTTCTACTTCTAAGGATATCGAAGCAGCCAATACCGGCGAACAATCGCCGGCGCTACCTCTTACAGACAGTCAGAATCAGCTATACAGCGCCGGAACACCGAGCTTCTGGTGTATCGCGTTGCTGGTGGCCTCGTCGATACTAAGACCTTTTGCCAGCTTATCCAGGTACTGTGCTTCGGCCTGACTATCCAGATTAATTGCCAGCAAGGACATCAGGTAGGCCTGCTGCCCGAGACTCTCGGGTATAGAACTGATGAACCCGTCCACGTCCATCGGTGCGGACATCTCGTGACGGATAAATTCGGCTTCGTCAGGTGAGATATCACCGAGCTGTCCGGTTATTTTCTGTTGCTCTTCGGCATCGATTTCACCGTCACAGCGCGCAGCGTAAAGCATGGCCTTAAGGCAGATTTTTGCCTGCTCTTCCGCGGTCGGCTCAGGAGGCTGCTCGTTGCCTGCGAGCGCAGAATTGAGAAGATCTCCCAGACTGCCGCCTCCCTGGCCGCCCTGCTGCGCACCGCCGCCAAGAGAATCGAGCAAGCCACCCAGACCGCCACCCTGTTGACCGCCCTGCTGACCACTGAGCGCGCCGCCCAGCAGACCACCAAGTCCGCCCAGACCACCGCCACCCTGCTGCTGCCCCTGTTGACCCTGCTGCCCCAGCATGCCGCCAAGACCACCAGCGCCGCCGGCTTTGCTCAGCGCTCCACCCAACAGACCACCGAGGCCACCACCGGCTCCGCCACCAGTCATCGCCCCACTGACACCTTTGGCGATCAATGCGCCGATGGCGACCTTCGCTAACGTTCCTGCCATGCTCATATTGAGATAATCCTCTTTGAAAGTTATTTCCGTAACACTGCAATAAGGCCACTCGCACGCAAACCAAGGCGGGCAATGTGTAAAAGTGTCACATCCGGCGCACGATATTACTCTGGCTGCCGGGTTTAGCAAATGCCGTATCTGTACGTAAACGACAGAAAAAGCTTGCTACCATCCAGTATAACCTTTGACGCAAACCAACCATGAAAACATTCAGCAAGCCATTCACACTGCAGGAGCCTATTCCGGAGGCAGGCATCGCTCGCGCTGTGGAAATTATGCGCAGCGGCAAACTACATCGCTATAACACCGAGGCAGGTGAAACAGCCGAGGCCGCGCTGCTTGAGACAGAGTTCGCTGACTACCTCGGCACGCCATTCTGCCTGGCCTGTGCTTCAGGCGGCTATGCACTGCATGTAGCGCTGAAAGCGGCCGGAATACAACCCGGTGACAGTGTGCTGACCAACGCATTTACACTCGCACCGGTGCCCGGCGCTATACACAATGCAGGCGGAGTGCCGGCGCTTGTCGAAATTGATCGCAATTACTGTGTAGATCTGAACCATCTGGAATCGATGATGCGAAGCGCCAGACACCGCTTCTTTATGATTTCGCATATGCGCGGCCACCTGGCAGACATGGAAGCGGTGACCCAATTGTGTGCAAAGTACGAGGTTATCCTTATAGAAGACTGTGCTCATACCATGGGCGCATCGTGGAATGGTAAAGCCTCGGGCACGTTTGGCACCGTTGCCTGCTTCAGCACACAAACCTACAAACACATGAACAGCGGTGAGGGTGGCCTGTTAACCACAGCAGACCCGCAAATCATGGCGCGCGCCATAATGCATTCCGGCTCATACATGTTATTTGACCGACACGGCGCTGCACCGGCAGCAGACGCATTTGCAGATATCCGTCTGGACACGCCGAACTACAGCGGCCGTATGGACAACCTGAGAGCGGCCATCCTTCGTGCCCAACTGCCACTACTGGATGACAACTGTATACGCTGGAATGAACTTTACAAAACTGCAGAGGCCGGCTTAAGCACCACCAACAGCATTGAGTTGTCGCATCGTCCCGATAAAGAAACCTATGTCGGTAGTTCGATACAGTTTCGCGCAGCAAGCCTGTCTGACGCTGAAGAAGTACAGAATTTTGTTGATCGTTGCATGCAGCGCGGTGTGGAGCTCAAATGGTTTGGCAGTCTCGACCCGAAGGGCTTTACCAGTCGCTTCGACAGCTGGAGATACCTGGGTACGCCCCCCGAGCTACCGAACACGATAAAAATATTATCCAATACACTCGACATGCGTATACCACTTACTTTTAACACAGACGACATCAACAACATCACTGATATTATTAAAAGTGAAATAACTGCCTGACCGACAGACCGCGGCTTGCGTTTTCGATGATATCGTTTCATTTACGATGCAGCGCAACAGTAAGGATGGATAGTGATTGACACTTTGCACATAGCACCTCGCAGTTCTGCACAAGGTAGTTCTGCACTGGGTAGTTCCGCACTGGCAATGAACAACGGACTATGCACATGACTCGAGCGGTGCTGGTGCTTTATGTTCGCAGTGCCCGAGCCAGGTGGTGGCGCAAACACCTGCAAACATTGCTGCCGGGTATTGAATGTAAGCTATGGGATGACACCTTTCGCAGCGAGGATGTCGAATATGCAGTGGTGTGGAGTCCGCCGAACGGCTGGCTTGCCGGCTTTGAAAATCTTAAATGTATTGTATCTATTGGCGCCGGCATCGATCATGTGCTGGCAGACTCGCTGCTACCACAACATGTCCCTGTTATCAGGACAACAGGCCCCGATCTGACGCAACGTATGCGCGAGTACATAACATTACAGGTGCTGGCGCAACACAGACAGGTTAACGCCGTTCGACTTGCACAGAATACGAAACAATGGCAACCCGTTATCACCCCGCCGGCACACGATCTCACCATCGGTGTGATGGGCCTGGGAAAGCTGGGTACTGCTGCCGCCAGTAGTTTGCAGCAACTGGGCTACCAGGTGATTGGCTGGGCAGGCTCCCAACATCACATAGACAATGTAAAATGCTATACCTCAGATCAAAAGCAGCATTTTCTTACACAAACAGACATACTCGTGTGCTTACTCCCTTTAACCGATGACACCCGAAACATTCTTTGCGGCTCACTGTTTTCGATGTTAAAACCGGGTGCTGGACTGATCAATGCGGCCAGAGGTGAACACCTGGTAGAAGAAGATTTACTACAGGCACTGGATTCGGGGCAGATTGCTCACGCCACACTGGATGTTTTCAGGCAGGAGCCCCTGCCGCAGTCTCATCCTTTCTGGGTTCACGAAAAAATCACCGTCACGCCTCACATCGCTTCACTGATTGATCCCGAATCCGGAGGCAAAGAGATTGCCCGTAATCTACTTGCTTTTATCAACGGCGAACCTATCGAAGATATGACTGACACAACCAGAGGATACTGAGGCGTTCAACCGGAGCATTCAGGCTCTGAAAACTCTGCCTGCTGAATGATTTAACATTTTACCCTACATCTTCAACGGTTACCGCAGCACCTATCGGCTGTGAAGGATCATTCAGCCCCGACAGCTGACCGGTTTGCGCCTGACGACTGACACCACTGGCACAGGCGTAAAGCTTTGGAAATACCAATCGCTGCGAGACTTCCACGGCAAACTCTTTTTTCAGTGATTCGATCACCTGACTACCTAACAATGGATCAGCACGGACAACACCTGCTTCTGACACATCTATGCGGGCATGGTTGATTGCCTGCTCTAACGTAAACCCGAAGTCTGTCATGAGTGCCGTGATGATCGCAGTACACGGCATAATGTAGTTTGCACCCGAGGCCCCGACCGCAAACCCGTTACCTTTTTCGTCGAGTGCTATGGTGGGACACATATTGCTCGCATTGATTCGTGCACCCGGCGTCATGCTGGTGGGAAAACCCGGGCGCGGATCAAAGTAAGATACTGCGTTGTTCATGAGTATGCCGCTTTGTGGCAGCAACACACCTGAGCCAAATCGACTTAACAAAGTATACGTCAGCGCAACCATGTTGCCTTGTACATCAACCACACTCAAATGCGAGGTACAGCCGCCTTTTTCCGTCGCACGGCCAATACGTTTGCTGTGCGACTGCCACGCGCTGTACAGTGCCCGTGCATAGACTTCCCAACAGTGCTGACTGCCCAGCTCTACTTCCAGATGCGACTCGATATAACTCAGCGTATCGAGTAAACGTGGCCCGCCACTTGTGGGTCCGGCGGTATGAACGCGGTAGCCCCGGTGATCGCCACTCAGGCACGCTGGGCGAATGACACGGTAATTCGCAAGGTCTGTGAGCTCTATGCGACTGCCACCGGCACGAAGGTCTTCAACCATGCTTTCGCCCAGTTGCCCGCCATACATGACATCCGGGCCGCTTTCAGCCAGCGCGGCAAGCGAGGTGGCAAGCGCCTCGTTGTTAATTACTGCGTCGGGTTGCAGAGGAATACCACCGGGCAGCAGCCAGTCGCTTGCGGCACTGTCAGCGGATATCTCTCTTGCCGCCAGTGCAATTTGCAACGTGGTAAACCAGCTTGTTTTTACGCCTGAACGCGCCAGATCTATTACCGGTGCGAGTATGCTGTCGAGCTTGCAGGTGCCATGAGCTTCAAGTGCTTCACACAACCCCTTCACCGCCCCCGGTACCGACACCGACGGGTACCCGACGGTATTCAGGTTGTTTTTCACTCCAGGGAAACCCATCGTGCTTTCCGGTATTTCAGAGTCCAGCGGGTAATCTTCCGACCTGATACCCTGAGGTAGCACCCCCTGAAAATCGAACACCTCTGCCTGTTGTGAACGCGCATTCCAGGTTACCAGGTAGCCACTGCCGCCCAGGCCACTCATCCACGGTTCAACCACTCCAAGTGCAAATGCTGTCGCTACCGCAGCGTCCATCGCATTGCCGCCCTGTTTCAGAACGCGAGCACCAACGCCTGCCGCACGGGCATCCTGAGCTGCAACAACCCCCGATTGTGAATGCCGGGCTTTTTTGGTGATCGACCAATGCTCAATGTCATGGCTGATTTGAATCAATGAAGGTTTGCCTCCGGAAACACTGACCACCTGTCCGAGCTTACAGGCGATGCATGGTTCGCACGCAATTTCAGCTGAGGCTATTCAGCTGCACGTACGATATTAAGCGGCGAGGTAGCAATGCGGATGTCATTTGAACCCAGGCGGTATAAACCACCGGATTGCCTGAGTTGAACGGTGTAATTACCTGCCGCAGACATTGCATAGGCATTTGACAGTTTGACTTCTGCTTCAACAGTATCCCCGGCGGCAACGCTTATGTAATCAGACTCGGCTGGTGCCCCGCGCTTCACCATCATGCCCTGATACTCCAGAGGCTGCCCGTTATGTTTAACATCAAAGTTGTCCGCTGTCAGTGGTGCTTCCAGCGGTGTACCCCAGGGCAACAGGGTTAATGGCTGATCACTATCATTGATAAGAAAGAAACGCACTGTTACCGGTACTGACAACGCAGTGTGGCTTTGACT
>JAHDHK010000130.1 GCA_020631335.1 Chromatiales bacterium | reverse complement strand
CTAAATATGTCAGGTGTGGCATTCAGTAATCTCGATCTGTCAAATGCTCAAATTAATGATGCCAATTTATCCGGCATGAAAATTAACGGTGTGCTTGTTTCTGACCTCTTTGAGGCGTTTGAAAATAAAAACAGTAAATAGTCGTTCAGTCAGTAGGGCAGCTGAAAACGGCTGCTGTTTTTAAAGCAGCGGTGCTGTTAAAGTTCTACGCGTTATAAAAACGCGTAAAAGATGCGGCAGCGGCACTATTTTTTTGATGAATGATCAGCCGGATAACCCGGTTGTACGGGGCAAGACGGGTTAAGCAGTTTGTGAAAATTAAGCTGCAATGCGGCAGTGAATTTTTTGCTTAGATGGAATGTGATTCCTGGTTGACTACCCGTTACCGTTACTATTGTATGTGGTTAGAAACCGCGCTTTCAGCCAGGCGGTTTGATAGGCAATAGTAGCGAATGCTACAGCGTGCGATTTATTGAAATATCGCTCACCCGGTATGGCAAAAGTGCCGAAAATTGCGCTGGCTTCCTGTTCAGTCAGGCCATGCTTCCTGGCGCCTCGTATAAACTCTACTTCATATCGTGTTACTGCATCTGTATCTGATCGGAGCAGTGCACGGCGGAAACTGTCAGCTTCAGCAAATGAAAAATCTGCCAGATCATGCAATACGTTCATAATTTGCTCCTGGTAGATAACTAATCCATAAGTGTCATACGTTATTGCTTCAATGGCAGGGTGGCAGTCAGAAACGTTGTCGGGATTGTGTTTTCGTTTAAGAAATTCCGGCAGAAATTTATGCACCGGCGGATGACTGAGCGCCACAGTGGCGTACAGATCTTCAAATTTTCGGGGTTGTACTGATTTGAGTGCCTGCAGGTAGTGTCCGTTTTCATCGAGATAGCTAATATTAGATTTTTCCCCATTGCACAGCAGTTTGTAGGCGCTTTCATCATTCAGGCCGGCAAAGCCGGCTTCAGCACTGATATTCTCAATGCCCAGTGCGTCAGTCATTTGTTGATTAATCGTCAGTGCTTTCTGATTGATCACATTAAACTGAACCAGGCCGGTGTCGGCCAGCTTGGCGAGGGTAAGTGTTGTTGCCTGTACACCGGTGTCCGGGTTGGGATAAACCGGCGCAATAACAGCCAGTGGTCGATCACAGATAACAAGGCGGGAAGGCAGCGGTGTGCTCGATTCCGAGCTGATTTGTGCAACGTGATTAGCCTTATATTTCCTTTGAATATAATCTGTAACTTCGTCTCGCCTCGATTCGCAAAAATCGATATCAAAATCGGGAAATACCTGCCTATGGGGGTTGAAAAATCGTTCGAATGGTAGCCGGTACTTTATCGGATCAATTGAGGTAATACCCAGGGCGAACCCGACGAGAGAGCAGGGACCGGAACCCCGACCGGGGCCGACGGCAATACCATTGTCTTTTGCCCACTGGACGTAGTCCGAAACAATCAAAAAATAACTGCTCAGTGACTTTTCATCGATGATTCCGAGCTCTGATTCGAGTCGACTGTTGTAATCAGATATGGGCGCCGCAGCAGAAACACTGGATAAAATTTTGGACAAACCTTTTCGACTTAACGACTTAAGCAGCTGTGTTTCAGTGAGCGGGCTATGATTGACCGAGTGTGCTGGTGTCACACTGAAAAAATCAGGCAGATAGTTCATAAGAACATTCCTTAAACATCCGGGCTATTTATCGACAATAAAAACCAGGCTGCACAATTAGAGTGCAGTCTGTGAATTTTTGAGAATGTGCGAATTTATTCGATAGTAATGCTAATGGTGTGATCAACAGTCATTGTTCATTCTTTGGAAATCTGAAGAATGCTGTAGCAATGAATTATAATACCGAATTAACTGTGTATGTATACAGTAAAAAATAGATGGTAATATTGCCGTTCGAGCTCATTGGTACTGTGTTCAGGCAAGCAATAAAAATTGTCATTGACCTTCCCGCATAGTAACTCAAAGGAATATAACGCCTGTAAAAAGAAACAGAGGGTCCGGTGACAGTACTGTGTACTGTGGTCCGTTTACACTGTTCTGAGTTGAGCGTGTATTTTCGAATATTGTTCGAAAGCAAAGAGGTGAAATTCAGCTGGCATGTCGTGTTGAAATTGATGGTCTGCATGACCTGTAGCCGGTAAAGTCGAGACATGGGGGCTGGGTGAACAGTTCGCGTGCGTCGGGCGGTGTCATGGCGTGTATCAGGGGCAGGGGAATCTGCCGCGTGGATTCCCCGATCTGTTTTTAACACAAAAGGAAAGAATAATGAAAATTCGTCATCTTGGTGTGGTTGTCTTGTTGAGTATGGCAACCTCCCTGGTTTATGCCGATGCCGCGTCGGAACGCGAGGCGGAGAAGCTACTCGGTACCATCGGTATGGAAGAGTCGATGAAACAGTCTATGTCCCAGATTATCGATGTGCAGCTTCAACAAAATCCGGCACTTGTACCGTTCAGGGAAGTCATGTTGAAGTTTCTGAATAAGCACATGAGCTGGGAAAGTTTGAAGCCGGAATTACTGGTCATATACACAGAGGCTTTTACCGCTGAAGAGCTTCGGGAAATCAATGCGTTTTACGCCACAGAAACAGGTAAAAAAACTATTGAAATGATGCCGGTACTCATGGGTAAGGGAGCGCAGATCGGCATGAATCGCGTGCAGGATAATATGCAGGAGTTACAGAGCCTGATTGAGGAAGAATCCGCACGACTGGAAGCAGAAGAGAAAAAGTAACTATTGGTCGGGTCGGTTGCTACAGGCCCGGTTATTGTGTCGTTTACAGCGTGTCGTGATAATTGTTTCGAACCACTTTTAACAGGGTGATTGAATGTGACTCTCAGGAATATTTGTGTGCCTTGGGTGCTGGCTATAGCAGCGTTTCTTGTTGCCAATCAGTCTCTGGCGACAGAGCAGGTGCACATTCGACTCGTGGACCGGCTGGACAGATCTCACGATGGTTATTGTTTTGACATTCTCGGCACTCCCGCCAGTATGCGGGTGGATTTGCCGCTCTTTGCGCATAACTGCAAGCGTGGACCTACACCCGATAGTACGGTGGTTTATACCACTGACGGCGAACTGGTTTTTCCAGCAGCTTCAGTATGTGTGACGGGGTTCGGTGTGAATGGCAGAGCACTACCCGGCGTGCCGTTATTATTGCGTCCCTGTAGTGACCGTGCGGCGTTTTTTGACGCTGCAGCATTTCAACAGTTTGACCGACTGGAAAATGGCCAGCTTCGTTTGCGTGGACACAACTTATGCGTGGCAGTCGGTACGGATTCAGCAACCACATATTCGGTACAGGATCGTTGGCGGGTACTGTCTCTGGAGTTGTGTAGTGAAGTCGCAAAGCGGCTGTCAGTCTGGGAATTTGTTCCATTGCATTAACCTGTCGTAAAGTGTTTATGAATATCAAACTGACGTTGTTGTTTGCAGTGTCTGGGGTGGCGCTCTTTTTATACCTCTTTGGTAGATCGCTCTGGTACCCCGTTTACATGAAAGTTTCCGGGCCCAGGTCAGTGTCCGAAGTAATGGCTTTGTTCGGGCCGCGTGCACGGGCTGAGCTTCAGTTGCGATTCAACGCAGCCGGTGTTGCCTACCCTGCGCAGCAACTGACTTTTCTTGCGCTCAAAGACACCGGTCAACTGGAGGTTTGGGCGGGCCCGAACTCATCACCGGTTTTTATCCATAGTTATCCAATAAAAGCACATAGCGGTGATGCCGGTCCGAAGCTTCGCGAAGGTGATCATCAGGTGCCTGAGGGTATCTATAAGATTACCGGGCTTAATCCCAACAGCAGTTTTCATTTATCAATGAAGCTGAATTATCCCAATGAGTTTGATCTTAAATACGCTAAACTTGAGGGGAGAGACGAGCCGGGAACAAATATTTTTATTCATGGCAAGGCTTCATCGGTCGGGTGTCTGGCAATGGGTGATCCCGCCATTGAAGAACTTTTTGTACTGGTCAATGATTCGGGCAGGCAGAATGTGACCGTGGTAATTGCACCGGGTGACCCTCGCCGGAAATCTCTGGAAAGACTGCCGCAGATCAGTTGGAGCGATACGCTTTACACGGATATCGAACAGGTGTTCAGTAATTTTGTTCGTGATCCCGGGTGACATCTCCGGTTTCTCGGGTCTGTGTATTTCACCGGTGCCGCTAGAATGTGTTTATTGCCTGCACTGCAGTCTGTAGCTGTCGATGAACACCTGGTTTCTTCAAACAACTATGGTCTTTCATATGAAGCTATCAAGCATTGTGATCATTATTGTTGCGCTGGCATCGAGTGTGTCGGTGCGGGCTGAATCTTCGGTATGGAAAATTTCTAGTAAAGACGGGCACTTCTATCTGGGAGGCACAATTCACGTGCTATCGAAAGAAGATCACCCGTTGCCCGCACCGTTTTTTGATGCTTACGACGCTGCCGGTGAAATTATTCTTGAAGCTGATCTTGATGCGGCAGAGGCGAGCACGCAGTTTCGTCAGTTGGCATTGAATGCCATGGTTTTTACTGATACCCGCACGCTGGACGGTGAACTGAAAGATGAGACTTTCGTCAGTCTCAAGGCATTCATGGATGCACGTGAAATGCCCATTCTGCCGTACCTGAAGTTTCATCCCTGGGCTGTGGCGTTAAATATAATGTCGGAGGAGCTGGCCAGCCAGGGGATGACGCCTGAGTATGGAGTGGACTATTACTTTAACGCGCTGGCTAAAGAGGGTCAGAAAAAAGTCGTTGGTCTCGAGTCTCTTGAAGAGCAGGTTGACTTTATGAGGGCGCTGGGGAACGCTGATCCTGACGCGTTTGTAAATTATACCCTTCAGGATCTAGCGCGATTGAATGAAATAATGGATGAGATGAAGGCGGCATGGCGTGACGGTGATCTTGATAAGCTCATGGTGATCGCCAGTGTGGTTCAACTTAAAAATGAGTTTCCGGAAATCTACAAAGTACTGGTCGTGCAGCGCAATAATAACTGGATGAAAAAACTGACACGTCTTAATGAAAACAATACGATTGAGTTTGTGTTGGTCGGTGCGCTGCATTTGCCCGGAGAAGACGGCTTACTCACATCATTGCGCGCGCGCGGTTATGAAATAGATCAGCTTGAATAGCCGCCTTGACGACGCAATCAACCAGACTTTGTCCAACGACTCTGTTCGTTAATCTCATTGGCATTGCTCTAGTGCAGTGTGAGTTCGCAACAGGTAACCGGGCCACAGATGATTCATCGGGATTGTATAATGTCATTGCCGGGTTTATCCATTGAAGCGCAGGCGTTTTTGTCCGATTTTGTAGTGGATGAAAATCCTACAGATTTCACTCGCATTGCAAGTGTGCGGGCAGCGCTCATCTCCGAACAGGCACCAGCTTCTGAGCGGGCGATCAGGCGGCACCGGTTACATCGCGAGGATGTGCGCGTGGCCGGAATCGACTGCGAACGCATCACTGCCACTAAAAGTGGTGTCGGTGGCGGCACCCTGATGTACCTGTTCGGTGGTGGATTTATCAGCGGTTGCCCCTATAGCGATTTACCCATTATCGGAGCACTGGCCGAACAATGCAGCGTTGAGGTAATCGCGCCGAAATACCGGCTGGCCCCCGAGTACCCGGCACCGGCCGCTTTACACGATTGTCTGGCGGTTTGGCATCGCATAACTGAAAGCGTAACAGGTGCTTTGTATCTGGCAGGTGAGTCGGCCGGTGGTAATCTGGCAGTGGCGGTCGCGCAGCATGCGGTCGACTGCAGGTGGCGTATCCCGCAGGCGATGGCGTTACTTTCTCCCGCGGTGGATTTGCGCACCGACCCTGTGCTGCTTGCACCGACAGCCTGGTCAGACCCGACTATACAACCGGCGCGACTGGCAGAAGTTGCTGCGGTTTATGTTGATGATCAGTCCATTACCGATCCGTCGATATCACCATTGTTTGGCGAATTCAGGGGATTGCCCCCTGCTATTATTACCACCGGTACACGCGACATGCTGCTGGCTATGTGCCTGCGACTGCACCGGCAAATGAAACGCGCCGGGGTCGAGGTCGAATGCAATGTATGGGATGGTTTATGGCATGTATTCGAGTATTACGACCAATACCCGGAAGCAGCTGAATCGCTGTCGGAAATTGCAGCCTTTTTAAACCGGATGGGACCGCCGTAACCTGCCGGTGATAATGGGGTCGCACCTGACGACAGGGCTATGCGGTTACACAATCAGGTGTGTATGCTGTGACAAATGCAAATCTCTGCGGTTGAGCCGGGAAACCGGTTTTATGAATCTACATCGTCGCTGCATGATCACCTGAACCATCGATGACGACTCGGGAGCAGGCAAGGCGTTTTGTGAGAAACAATAGCGTTGTGAATATGCAATGATTGCAGAACAACAGCACATTATCAGAGTACTTACCCACCATGACTTCAACTGATTACACGCCGGTATCCGGCATGGATCTGCCTCGTTTTGCCGGCATTCCCACATTTATGCGGCTGCCGCATGTGCCGGTTACTTCTGATCAGCTGTCAGAGGTAGATATCGGGCTGATTGGTGTGCCCTGGGACAGCGGTACTACCAATCGCCCCGGTCCGCGTCATGGTCCGCGCCAACTCAGAGATCTGTCTACGATGATCAGGGCGCAGAATGGTGCCACCGGTGTTCGTCCGTTTGAGGCTGTTAATTGTGCTGATCTTGGAGACGTATCACCCAACCCGGTCGATATGCAGGACGGCCTCAATCGGGTACAGGAGTTCTTTGCCAAAGTAAAAGCAGCCGGGGTGCTGCCTTTAATGGCAGGCGGTGATCATTTATGTTCACTTCCGGTGTTGCGGGGTATTGCCAGTGATTCACCTGTGGGGATGGTGCATTTTGACAGTCACACAGATCTGTTCGACAGCTACTTTGACGGTAATCGCTATACCCATGGCACGCCATTTCGTCGGGCGGTGGAAGAAAATCTGCTTGATCCTGAAAGGGTTGTACAAATCGGTATAAGGGGAACGGCCTATGATCGTGAAGACTGTGACTTCGCCGATGCGGTGGGCATACGTATCATCCGCATTGAAGAGTTTTTTAAACGCGGTATTGCCGACGTCATGGTTGAGGCACGGGAGATTGTCGGTGCATCACCTTGCTATGTCTCTTACGATATTGACTTTATTGACCCTACCTTTGCTCCCGGCACCGGTACGCCAGAGGTTGGAGGCCCGAATTCGTTCGAAGCTCTGCAAGTAGTCAGAGAACTGCAGGGGTTGAATGTTGTCGGTGCCGATCTGGTTGAAGTCTCTCCACCGTTCGATATGAACGGTATGACAGCATGGCTCGGTGCATCGCTTATGTTTGAGCTGTTGTGTGTGATGTCGCAGGTGCCGTCAGGCAATGCCTGATTTCGTTGAGTATTTCCTGATAGTGTTAACGGTTAAAAAATACGTTTTAATTTGCCCGTGAAACCGGCTTGTGCACGTACCGTGCTCATTGTTTAATGCAGCAACTCATCAGTACTTCACCTGAACCTGTTCAGGTTGAGAGCAGGCGTGTGCCTGCTGACGTCTTCCTGCCAGAATAGCAATAATTACCGAGCCATAGATCACAATCAAATACATCGGGTAGGCAAGTAAAACCGGGTCTGGTTTACCAACAGATATCAAGCCGAAAACTGATGCGAGCAGTGCCATCAGCCAGGTAGATATAGTCTCGGTAGCGGGGTGATGAAAAGCTTTTACCACAGTTTTAGCACCCCCGGCCAGACTGATAAGAATCGACACAGCCAGTGCATAGACCGCTGAGTCGTAAATGAATGATGTGAGTAATCCAACGAATGTAATGGCATACAACTTTTTGTTGATCTCTGTAATATACAGGCCGTGCCCGAGCCTTATTGACAGTAAAAAAATAATCGCAGTCACACTTACCTGTGCACCGGCAAACCATAGTGACAGTCCGGCACCTTCGTAAATTTGTGAGAAAAACGAAATAGAACTTAGCACGGTCCAGATCAGCCACGAAGCGCGTTCGGGTCTGGTGTTGCCCAGCAGTGTATCCCGTATATAGGGCATAAACGCCAGCACGCTGAGCGCGCACGCAATAGCTCCGCATATCTGCAGCATATCAATCCGTTGAATAGTGTAATGGGTGAGTAGAGTGGGGTGCTAATGTGTTTACATGCTGATGATAAAGAGTCCTGAACCGGCGACGACTGCGGCCAGAATCCAGTCTCCGATAGCGCGCTCCGGACGAGGCTCAACCCAGGTACGTATTGTCTGCGCCAAATAAATCAGAACAAAAACAGAGACGCATAATGCAGCCGCTGTGGTAAATAAAAGCACCAGAAAAGGCGTCACGCTGATGTTGTTCAGGTCGATCAACCGCGGTACCAGTATCAGGTAGAGCAGCAGCGTTTGTGGTGATGCAATGCAGGTCACCATGCCTGAGCCGAGTTCGGCGAGCACTTTTCTGGTCGCGGGTGTTTCGACTGGATTCGGACGCTTGTTTTTTTTGAGCATCCACAGTGCAATCCACAGAATGTAGATGACGGCAAGCGATTTCCCGATCGTAAATATCACGGGGGTAGATTCGAGCCATGTGCCCATCCCTGAGCAGACAACCAGAATAATCAGAGAATCACCCAGCGCTATGCCGCTGCCGAAAATCATTGCACCAGATCTGTCTCCCGATAATGTTTTGGCAACCAAAAGCGCGGAGAGTGGCCCCGGTGCCAGCGTCAGTGACGTTAAGACAGCGAAGTAGGCAAGTACGTCCATAAATAGCATTCAACACATCCGTGTGCATTTTTCATTGGTCAGTGTACGCAAACAGTGCACGGAGCCATTCATACTTTAGTACGGTAGTATCCTCTCAGTCAGTGCTGGCGGTTGAAGGTATATTTCAATTGGGTCATGCCCCTGACCACTGCGGATTTTGTACTGATGAACCAGTGTGTCTTTCTCTATCAGGCACCACTTCTGATCGTTGCCTGCGATGTGCGTTCAAATGCTCACGACAGGGATTTGCACTGCAGTCGGATTTTTCCGCAAAAGTGCCTGCACGGTTAGTCTGTCAATCCGAAGCACAAGAGCAGGTAAGCGACGAAATGAGAATGGGCGGTTGTTTTGCAAATGGCTCCGAACTACCGGTTCAATGGAATCCAATATCCATCGCCTGGCACCCGGCAGTATCTTCAGTGATATTCAAATAATATCCAAACGACCGGCTTCAGAGACACAGTGAGTCCTGTTGGTGGCTTCGAACAATGCCATCAGTCCCTGTACATGTGATTTAACGGTGCTCTCGGTAACACGGAATGATCTGGCGATTTCCCGGTTACTGTACCCTTGCGCCAGGTATATCAATGTCTGACGCTGTCTTTCAGTCAGGTTCGCTTCAATATGAAGCTTTTCTGCCAAAATACTTTTTCTGTAGTTATTCAGCTCGCGTTTCAGCTCCGGTGCCAGATACACTTGACCGCTTTCAACGGTCTCTATGCATTGCCGGAGTTCGGCGCGATCAAATGATTTTGACAGAAAACCGCTGGCATTTTGTTTTAATGCCCGGTCTATGACGCCCGGTCTGTTATCACTCGACAGCACAATGATATAGGCGGTTACCTTTCTGGAATCCAACTGCTGAAGCAACTCAATACCGTCAGCATCCGGTAAATTGACGTCCATAAATATCCAGTCCAGATCATATTGCGTCTCTACCAGATTGATCGCCTGCTGTCCGCTGAAAGCTGTGTAAAACTGCGCCCGGGGTTGTAGATCACCAAGCAGAAGTCTGAGTCCGTCCAGTACGACCGGATGGTCGTCAATGATCAGAAAATTGTCCATGTCAGAGTGCGCTCCATGCTCTCTTTTTTGCTGTCGTAGTATGCCCTAATCAACGGTACTGTTGCTGGTACTTTAGTAGGACATCAGGCTGTGTTGCCTGCTGATAACACGCATGTGTGAGCACGTTCATGTACCCGCCTGTGTGATTGCCGGTATTTGTTGTGATTCCTTTTGTCTGTCGCTGAAACTGATCAGTGTGGCAATCACCTTGCGAAGTTTGTCTGCTCTGACTGGTTTATGCAGCAGATAGAAGTCTGCATGGTGGATTTTCTCGAGCAATTGCGGGTCTGTGTCACCACTGATGATGATGGCTGGCACACTGGCATGCATAATTTGTCGAAGCCGGTTAATGGCATCAATACCGTTCTCTGTTTCACCCAGTCTGTAATCGGTGATAATTAGATCCGGTGTAAACCCGGTCTCCTCGATAGCTTTGCACGCCTCTGCCATTGTGGTGAAAGCGCGGGTGCGACACGACCAGTCAGAAAACAATGTGTTCATTGCATCGAGTATCGGCAGTTCATCGTCAATGACCATGACGTCCAGATTCTGGATGGCTTCCGGTGCAATTTCCCTGTCTAACTGAACGATCTGTTCGCGATCACCCAAGGGTATCTGAAGGGTGAAGCTGGAACCTTCAGAGGGCACGGATTTCAGTGTCATGTTCAGCTCGAGTAACTGCGTCATTCGCCTCACCAGTGCCAGCCCGAGACCAATGCCCTTGCTTCGATCGCGCGCGGTATTGCCGAGTTGCGTGTACTCTCTGAAAATTGTCTGCTGATCTTTCTCATCGATACCGATTCCCGTGTCTCGCACGGTGACCTGCACCTGTTGTTGCAGGCGTGAGATCTCTACGGAAACCGTGCCGTGTTCAGTGAATTTAATCGCGTTGCTCACCAAATTCCGGAGAATACGCGTTAACAGAATGGGGTCGGTGTACACAACCTCGTCGGTGCCTGTCAGCGTTAACGCCAGCCCTCTGCCAAACGCTGTCTCCTGAAATTCATCGATGAGCAGTTTGGCCGTGTCGTTCAGAGAATGATGGCTTTTGTGAACCTCGATGGTGCCGGCATCCAGCTGAGATACCTCCAGCAATGCATTGAACAGCTCAATGAGTGCATCGTTCGAAAGCATCATCTTTTCGACCAGTTCACCGAACTCTGTGTCTTTGGTGCGACCGCTCAGTATTTGCAGAATCATGCTTTGCGCATGGAGTGGCTGCCGCAAATCGTGGCTGGTTGCTGCCATAAACAGGGATTTTTCTCTACTCGATTTCTCCAGTGCGTCTTTTGTCGCCCTCACTTCCTCGAGTAATTCCGCATTGCGAAAATCCTGTGTAATAGACTTTTCAATGCGTCTGCCCAGTGTGCGACTTAATGCCGCGTAGGGTGGCAGTACAATCAGGCACATAATTGCCAGTGCCCAGCTACCCAGTAGCGCGAGTTTTAACGCTGCGATACTAAAAACAGTAAACGTAAACAGGCAGCAGATCATCGGACGGCTGGAGAATGCCGCCAGTGCAGAGGCGATGACACCAAGAATAGCGCCACAGACCAGTGCAAAACTCTGCGCACTGCTGGTATCCAGAAAGAGCCAGGCGGCGGTTCCCCAGTGCAGGCCGGAGGCCAGTAGCGCGAGTGCGATGATCAGTTCAATCATCACTCTGGAATCACCGGGTTGTAGTCTGCTTTTTAATCGACCGATAACCAGATAACGGGGAATGGCAATGACCAGTCCTGTGATCACCCAGCTGACCACCGGCGCTGCAGGAAAGAGAAATGAATACCACAGTGCGGCACCGACCAGCAGCACCAGCATGCTGCCGGCGAAAGTCGTTTGTCTTACCTGATCGGCCAACAGGTCTACGAGTGCATGCTTAATCTTCCGTTGATTCATATTCCGTGAGCGTATCGCATGTCCATTGCGACAATACTCGAAGTATAAGGGAACCGGTGGCAGCCCGTCGATTGATTGGGCCCTGCACAGGCCGTTTTCCGGCGGTAAAATTACCGGAACAGTTGGCTGTCCGGTAATCAGTCAGGCGGTTCGGTAGTTAGTCTGCCGCTGTGGCTTCAATTTCGAACATGAGTCCTGAAAGCGCCAGACGCGTCACTCCCAAAAGAGTCATCGGTGGTTTGCTCCCCGACTGGCCGAATTGCATACCGAGAATATCAAAGTGCTGCATGGCTTCATCAACATCGGTAGTATAAATAGTCAGACGAGTGATACTGGCCAGGTCCATATCTGCCGCTTTCAGCACGGCCTTCAGGTTATCGAGTGACAGTTCGATCTGCTTACGCATATCTTCCGGGTGCTGAGGGTTGCCGTCCCGGTCTACTGCAGTCTGGCCCGCGCAGTACAAGTGCCGTTTTGCACCTGTAACGATCTCAGCCTGATTGTATCCAACGTTCAATGACCAGTCCCATGGGTTTACCGGTGTGCGATTCATTCTATTCAGTGCCCGTGTGTTGAAAGAAATTGAAGGGTAGCCGTGCACTACTGACAGCATGGTGTCAGTAGTGTTGGTTCAGGATATGATTTATCTGAAAAGTGATGGAGGTACAGCGTGCGTCGAGCGGACAGACTAATCAAAATTGTGCACTTTCTGCGTCACCGGCATCGTGCTGTCACTGCACAGCGCATTGGAGAAGAATTCGAAATCAGCACGCGTACCGTTTATCGGGATCTACAGGATCTGATGGACTCAGGCGTACCCGTCAGCGGAGAGGCCGGTGTCGGCTATGTGATCGATAAAAAATACTATCTGCCTCCGATTGCTTTTGATGCCGATGAGCTGGAAGCCATCGGGTTGGGAATGAATATGGTCCGGCAGTGGACTGATGATCAGTTTGCCGCTAAAGCCAACAGTGCGATGGAAAAGATCTATGCAGTCCTGCCGGTTGATCTCAAAAGGGACCTTGAGCAAATAACTACCTATGCCATGCCGGGTGAACCGGAGCTGCCATGGGAGGTGAGTTTTTCTGCGGTTCGTGAGTGCATTCGCGAAAAACGGAAAATGTGCATTGACTACCGGGATGGCAAAAAACAACAGACAACGCGTATCGTAAGGCCGCTGGCCCTGATGTTTTTCAGTCCGGTATGGGTGGTTGCCGGCTGGTGCGAAAAACGCAACGACTTTCGGCATTTCCGGCTCGATCGAATCGTCAATCTACACCACTGTGCATCTCTTTTTAACGATGACAACGAGAAAAATCTCGCTGCCTATGTACACAGTGACTCTGCCTGCCAGTTGTCAACGGGTGACTGACACTCGGTTGTTCAGCTGTCATACCGGGGGGGAATACAGATATTTTTCAACGGGCTGTTATCATCGTTTTGGATTAGCCGGGACTGTCGCGTATAGTCGTTGTTCATCATAAAGGCGCGGTTGCAGCAAACCCGGACTCAATCAATGATTTCTCAAAAACTCAATGATTTGCTGACACTGACCTCTGCGGGCCAGCCCGCTGGTGAGGTATTACGCAGGTACTGGCAGCCCGTTGCCCTGGCTGATGAGCTGTTGTCTGCACGCCCCGTCGTACCGGTGAAAATTATGGGCGAGTCACTGGTGCTTTTTCGAGACAATGCCGGGGAGCTCGGGCTGATTGAACGGCAGTGTCCGCACCGTGGTGCCGATTTGTGCTTCGGCAGGCGCGAGGACAATGGGCTTCGCTGTCCATTTCACGGCTGGCACTTTGATCGGCAGGGACAGTGTGTTGAGCAGCCCGGTGAGCCGGAGGGCTCCCGCATGCATGAACGTATCAAAATAAGTGCTTATCCGGTGGTTGAGAAAAACGGCATTGTGTTCGCCTACCTCGGTCCCGGCGAAGCGCCAGCATTTCCGAATTTCGATTGCTTCCGTGCACCCGACACCCATGTGTTTGCATTCAAGGGGCTGTGGGAGTGCAACTGGCTGCAGGCACTTGAAGTAGGCATTGACCCTGCACACGCTTCTTTTTTACACCGGTTTCTTGAAGATGAAGATCCGCAGGAGGGTTACGGCAAGCAGTTTCGTGATAAATCCGAGAACGCTGAGATACCCATGACGCGGCTGCTGCGTGAATACCCTCGACCTGAAATTACCATCGAAGACACGCCGTACGGTATGCAGCTTATTGCACTGAGGCACCTGGCCGATGGTCGTACGCATGTGCGGGCGACGAATCATATATTTCCCTGCGCGATCAGCATTCCAATGTCGCGTGAGATGATCATTACTCAATGGCACGTCCCGGTGGATGATGAAAATTGCTACTGGTACTCCATGTTTACCAGTTTCAATGCGCCGGTAGACAAAGAAACCATGCGTGAACAGCGTCTGCAGGAGCACACACTGCCCGAATATCGTTCGAAGAAAAACCGCAGTAACAACTATGGATATAACCCGGAAGAACAACAGCAGCTCACCTATACCGGCATGGGCCTCGACATTAACGTCCACGATCAGTGGGCAGTGGAATCACTGGGCAGAATCCAGGACAGAACCCGTGAACATCTGGGCCGATGGGGGTCTCATTCGCTATCGAAAAATGCTGCGTGCGGCGATAGAAAATTTAGCTACGGAATCGAGCCTGCCCATGTACAACGGGGTATGTCCATCGACAATTACCGGGCCGGTTGCCACCGATACCATCACTGACTCACCTGACTGGCGCAGTGCACTGTTACACAGTGATCAAACACGACGGCTGCAGTGTACTGCATGGGATGCGAGGGTCGATACCTGACATGGGAGGAAGTCTGTACTGCAGAACAGTGACTACTGCAAACGCTCCAAGACAACGCGCACGACACGGTATTCTACCGCGTAGAATTCAACGCCAACTATCACAGCCGAACTTAAATCTATATGCCCTCTGATCTTATACAGCGATTGAAGCGTGGTTCACTTGCTCGCGCCGGCCTGTATGATGATGAAGCGGTTGAGTTGCTGGCTGCAAAGCTTGAACAAATCAACCAGAGTCCGGTGGAGACAGTCCGGGTCTTGTTTGCCGATCAACATGGCATTCTTCGCGGAAAAACCATTGTCAAAGAAGCGCTGTTATCCGTGCTGACCAATGGTATGAACGTACCGGGTACACTGTTGCTGAAAGATACCTCCCATCGAACAGTGTTTCCGGTTTGGACTGACACTAAAAGCGCTGTCAGCGGGCCGCTTCGCGGGGCCTCTGATGTCATGCTTGTCCCTGACATCACAACCTATCGCCAGTTGCCATGGTCGCAACAGTCTGCCTGGGTCCTGTGTGATGCTGTCATGAAAAATGGCAGGCCGATTGATTTTGCAGCGCGTACGGTGTTGAAAAAATCAGTGCAGCAACTGCTGGAGCAGCAGATGCAACT
>JAHDHK010000129.1 GCA_020631335.1 Chromatiales bacterium | reverse complement strand
GTAAAGCTTAACTTCTTCCCGCCACCGGGGCCTGAGTTACGCTCATATTATGGCAGTGCGGCTGCAGATGAAAGAGGCTCTGCCAATATGGGTGGGATTAAGAACGAAGTTGTCGATGCACTGATCGAAAAAATCGTCAACGCGCCAACGCTTGAAGAGCTGCAGGTAACTTCCAGGGCGATGGACAGGGTCTTACTGTGGAATGACTATGTGATCCCGCAGTTCTACAATTCGAACTATCGGCTGGCGTACTGGAATCGCTTTGGACTGCCATCCACAAAACCTAAATACGGTACTGGCTTTCCAACTACCTGGTGGATAGACGAAACGCTTGACGCCAAGCTCGATCTGAATCGCTAGACCGCATTCGATAAACCAAACAGGCCGGCAACTCACTTATGTTCGCCTACATCCTGCGGCGTGTGCTGCTCATTATTCCCACATTGCTGGGGATAATGATAATCAACTTTATCGTTATTCAATTTGCACCGGGTGGACCTGTTGAGCAGCTGATTGCGGAAATGCGTGGCAATTCAGTGGACGCCACAGCGGCGTTTGCCGGTCAGGAGGGTGATTTTCAGTCGTCCGGACAGGAACAGCAGGCCGCGGGCGCCGGTGAAGACAGCAAGTACCGCGGTGCTCAGGGACTTGATCCTGAAATCATAAAGGAGATCGAACAGCAATTCGGTTTCGACAAGCCGATGCATGTTCGATTTTTTACCATGCTGAAGGACTACGCCCGTTTTGATTTCGGAGACAGCTACTTTCGTGATCAGTCGGTGGTAGAGCTTGTTTTCGATAAAATGCCGGTGTCCATTTCACTGGGACTGTGGACGACATTACTCGTTTACTTAATATCCATTCCTTTAGGCATTCGCAAAGCGGTATCGGACGGCTCACGGTTTGATGTATGGAGCAGTGGTGTCATTGTGATTGGTTATGCCATCCCCGGTTTCCTGTTTGCCATACTGCTGATCGTGTTATTTGCCGGTGGACGTTATCTCGACTGGTTTCCGCTTCGTGGCCTGACCTCCAGTAACTGGGCCGAACTCGGTACGTTTGAAAAAATTGTCGACTATTTCTGGCATATTACTTTACCGGTACTGGCAATGGTGATCAGCGGTTTTGCCAGTCTGACCATGTTGACGAAGAATTCGTTCCTCGATCAAATCAACATGCAGTATGTGCAAACCGCCAGAGCGAAAGGTCTCAGTGAGGGCCAGGTGCTCTATGGACATGTGTTCAGAAACGCCATGCTGATTGTCATTGCCGGATTTCCCAGCGCATTCATTGGCATTTTATTCACCGGGTCTATTTTGATTGAAGTCATATTTTCACTCGACGGCCTGGGAAGGCTGGGCTGGGAAGCGACGATCAACAGAGATTATCCGGTCGTTTTTGCCACTTTGTATTTCTTCACTTTGCTGGGCTTATTGCTACAGCTGATCGGCGATATCATGTATCACGTGATCGACCCGCGCATCGATTTTGAGAGCCGGAACTTCTGATGGCTTTGAGTGAACTCAATCGTCGCCGTCTTGAAACGCTTAAGCGAAACCGTCGTGGTTACTGGTCGCTTTGGATTTTTTTAGTATTGTTTATTCTGTCGTTGTTTGCGGAGTTCATTGCCAACGATAAACCAGTGTTTATCCAATACGACGGTAACACCTATTACCCTATCTTTAAGGTTTACGCTGAAACAGAATTCGATGGTGAGTTCGCCGCCGAAGCTGACTACACCGATCCCTATATACAGGATCTGATCAATGAAAAGGGTTCAATGATCTGGCCATTGATTCGCTTTGCGCATGACACCATAGACTTTGATGTGGAAGGCTCACCCCCCACACCGCCTTCTTCCAGACACTGGCTGGGTACTGACGATCAGGGCAGGGATGTGCTCGCAAGAGTCATCTACGGTTTTCGAATCTCGGTGTTGTTCGGATTGCTGCTCACTTTACTCAGCACTGTTATCGGTGTAGCCGCCGGTGCGGTACAGGGATACTTTGGCGGTATGCTCGATCTGATCGCTCAAAGATTCATCGAGATATGGCAGGGATTGCCAGTGTTGTATCTGCTCATCATTATGGCCAGTGTCATTAAGCCGAGCTTTTTTACACTGTTGTTTCTGATGACCCTGTTCGGCTGGACTTCGCTGGTCGGTGTCGTACGAGCCGAGTTTCTTCGCGCCAGAAACTTTGAATACGTGCGTGCAGCCAGAGCACTCGGTGTGAATGATGTGACTATCATGGTGCGACATACACTGCCGAATGCCATGGTGGCCACCGTCACGTTTATGCCGTTTATCCTCAGCGGGTCGGTGACGACATTAACCGGTCTTGATTTCCTCGGGCTGGGTTTACCCCCGGGCTCTCCGTCTCTGGGCGAACTGCTCAAGCAGGGAAGAGATAACCTGCATGCGCCATGGCTGGGTCTGACAGGCTTTTTTGTACTGGCAGTTATGCTGAGCCTGCTCGTGTTTGTCGGTGAGGCTGTTCGCGACGCGTTAGACCCGCGTAAGACGTTTCATCAGCACTCGGCTGCCTGACCCTATGGCTGAATCAAAAAACAACTCTCTGCTCAGTGTTAAGGATCTGAGTGTGTCTTTCGGCCGGGGGGAATCCCGGGTTGAAGCGGTTAAAAATGTATCACTGTCAGTGGGTAAGGGTGAAACTGTAGCGCTTGTCGGTGGCAGTGGTTCAGGCAAATCTGTCACGGCATTGTCTGTGATGCAATTGTTGCCCTATCCGTTTGCACATCATCCGTCCGGGAGTATCCGTTAC
This sequence comes from Chromatiales bacterium, assembly GCA_020631335.1. Lineage (GTDB taxonomy): Bacteria > Pseudomonadota > Gammaproteobacteria > Granulosicoccales > Granulosicoccaceae. The sequence continues at coordinate 12,714 of JAHDHK010000129.1, read as the reverse complement.
AACGAAGAGGAGCTAATGGGGGCCGGCCAGTCCGTGCTTCGGGCGGTGCGTGGTAATGAAATAAGTATGATCTTTCAGGAGCCCATGACTTCGCTGAATCCATTGCACACCATAGAAAAACAAATCGCTGAATCTCTTCGCCTGCACAAGGGGCTGAGTGGAAAAGCTGCAACGGATCGAATTCTTGAGTTGCTGGATCTGGTGGGAATCAGAAACGCCAGTCAGAGACTGGGGGCTTACCCGCATGAGTTGTCCGGTGGTCAGCGGCAGCGTGTCATGATAGCAATGGCGCTTGCCAATGAACCTGAACTGCTGATTGCCGATGAGCCGACAACCGCACTGGATGTGACGATACAGGCGCAGATACTCGAGCTGTTGAAGGAGTTGCAAGGCCGGCTGGGCATGTCATTGTTATTGATTACTCATGACCTTGGTGTTGTAAGAAAAATGGCTGACCGGGTCTACGTTATGGAGCTGGGCAAGGTAGTCGAGACAGCAGGCACACATGAAATTTTTTCCGCGCCTCAACATAGCTATACAAAACAGCTACTGCAGGCAGAGCCTTCGCCCAAGCCTTTGCGTAATACTGATCTGCAAAACGATGTACTGGTTGGTAGTGATATAAAAGTCTGGTACCCGATCAAAAAAGGATTGCTGGGACGCACGGCCAGTTATGTAAAAGCATGTGACGGTATCAATGTTAATGTACGTGCAGGCAGAACCGTCGGCGTTGTCGGAGAGTCTGGTTCGGGCAAGACAACACTCGGACTGGCTTTGCTGAGGTTAATCAGAAGCACTGGCGATATACATTTTGGTGATCACCTGATCAGTGGTTACAACAACAAGCAAATGCGAGAACTACGCGCGCGTATGCAAATCGTGTTTCAGGACCCGTTCGGCAGCCTGAGCCCGCGTATGTCGATTCTTCAAATCGTCGAAGAGGGGCTTAAGGTACACCAGCCGTCAATGAGCGATAGTGCCAGGTTATCTGCAGTTGTTGAGGCTTTGCAGGAAGTCGGCCTCGACGATTCCATCTTAAACCGGTTTCCGCATGAGTTTTCAGGTGGGCAGAGACAACGAATTGCCATAGCGCGAGCGATTGTACTGAAGCCTGAGCTGGTGGTGCTGGATGAGCCAACGTCTGCGCTTGATGTGCTGGTACAGGCACAAATAGTCGATTTGCTACGCGAACTTCAGCAGCGCCATCAGCTGGCCTACCTTTTCATCAGTCACGATCTCAAGGTAGTGCGAGCGCTCAGTGACGAGATTATGGTTATGCAGGCCGGCAAGGTAGTGGAATATGGTGAGGCTGAGCAAATTACCAGTGCCCCGAAGCAGCAGTACACGCGCAAACTGATGGCGGCCGCGTTCGATTTACACGCAGAGCAATAGCGTTAGTGCTTGAGTTGATATCCACGGGCAGTGATCGCACCTGTGAAGCAAAATAACGCCGACAACAGACACAGAAAAGATAGTGTAGAAAACTCGTACACCTGCCCGTATCCGAGGGTGGCAATGCTTAATGCCAGATAAGTAACACAGCTGTACAAACCGAGAATACTGCCGCGTCTCTCCGGATCTATCCTGTTCAGCGCACCAAGTAAAATATTTAACACCACATGATTCACCAGTCCCCAGATAACCGCACAAATAAGAAGAGTCACATAGCTGCCGGAAGATAACGCCAGCAGCAGGTATAGGCAGGCCAGGATTGTCATGGCAATCGCAGGTAGTGAATTTGAACTTGTTGAGTGATGCTGAAGTTTGTCCAGCAGCGGATCGGCAAAAGCGGCAAGACCGAAACCTGTACCGTAGCCAATACTGATCCATGCGTTCGCGCTGAGTGAAAAGCCAAGCGCCACAACGACATGATCACCGACAAAGTTATAAACACCATAGAACGCGATCATATAGCATGCGACAACACTGAGCAGCAGCAAGGCGCCCGGGCTTCGTAATGCGGTCAGTTGATTCTGGCTGGCTCTATCACTGCGTCGGGACGGAAGTCGACTTCTGAGGATGCCAGCAAACACTGTCGCCGCTATGGCGAACAACAGCAAATAAACTGCTCGCCAGTGGAGTATGTCTGCGATGATGGCGGCCAGTCCGACCCCGGCAACCATACTGATGGTCCAGCCGGTTAATACCAGCCCCATGACTTTATTCTGCTGGTTCTCAGGTGCGATTGCCGGTACACACGTGTAGGCCGCAGGTAACGCGACTCCGGCACCGATACCGGCGAAAAACTGGGCGATGCTCAACCACATTGCACCTGGCACAACAGCGCTCATTAAAAACGCTATGCTCAGCAGACCGCATGCTTTGAGCAGACAGGTTCGGGCACCCAGCCGGTCAATGCCGGGCGCCAGAAAAAACGCACTGACAGCAGTGCCAATGCCATAGGCGGCGGATGCAGTTAGCACACTGGTAAGTGAGGTATTCATCTCGATGGCAATACCCGGTGCAATCGGCCCTAATGAAAGAGAGTTAGCACCGATGATTGCCACCGTAGTGAGCAGAAGTATTGTTGATCGAACTACGTCCGGGGGCAGTTGCATATTCACGTTGTCTGGCTACGCAGCTTAATAGAGTGGTGAAGGGATCGGGTCGACTTGCTGCAACTATCGGTTGAAGCGGTGTGCGCCAGCGGGAAAAGGCGTTTTCCGCGATACCTCTGACTCAGGTATTTTGTGTCAAAGAAGTGTTGCACTAAATGTGAACTGCTTGGCGTCTGGCCGGCTCAGCGGTTTTAGTTTGACACACCGCTGCCGAAAATTCCCGAGACTATATGAACCGTCGCCGATCCGTAGTCAAAAGAGGTCGGAACGACTCAATGCGCAACATCCGGGCTGAGAGAATACAATGAATTACCGAATACCGTTAGCAGCGTCTCTTCTGCCGCTTCTGGTCGCCTGTGGAGGCGGTGGGGGTGACAGTGACTCAAATTCCGCTAATGTCGATCCCAACAGAGATAATAATGGCAGTAACACCAGTTCGATCTTAACTGAAGACCGCACCCGGCCCGCAGCCGGTTCCTACTCCAGTGTGTCGTCGCCGATTAAAGACAATGGCGCCAATCCGTTTTCCAATGACGGACCGCAGGAGGTCAATCCGGCACGAGTGGCGAGTTGGCCGGGTTTGCGTTACGGCGATTATTTGTTGACCAATAACCCGTGGAACGCCAGCGCGGCGACGTATGACGACTGGTACCAGACAATCAGGCTGCAGGCTCAGGGCGGCGGCGTGCAGGCGATCATCGACTGGGACTGGGGGGCGTCTGCCGATACCAGTGGTTCTGTGTTTAACACCAAGTCGTATCCGGAAGTGATCTATGGTACCAAGTCTGCCGGAGAGCGTTCCGGCAGTTTCCAGGAAACCGGTTTACCGGTTGAGCACTACGATATGCCGGGCTGGACGATCGACTACAGCTACTCTTATGAGGGACGGCGTTCCTCTTCGGTCAGCGGTGGCGGGACAGATTCCGAGTTCAATATTGCAATAGAATCTTTTTATCATGAGTCCTGTGATGTTAAGCGTACAGGTTCTGCAGACGACAATCAGATCATGGAGGTGATGGTCTGGCTGAAGCACGATCAGAATCTGCCGGCGGGCAATGCGCCGCATCCGGTACCGTTTACGACATCGGACGGCCGTGTGTTTGATGTCTATCCGAAGAGCAGTAACTTTAACTACATCGCCTATGTAGCACGCGATGAGCAAAACAGCGGAACCATTCAGTACGGCGAAATACTCAACGATGCAAAAGACAATGCTGATACCTATGGCGTCTATCCAATCAAGGATACCGATTGCCTGGCCAATATTTTATTCGGCCCGGAAATCTGGCATGGTGCAGGAACATTCACCTTGTCAAACTACGTGATCAATCGGGCGTACTAAACACAATTTAGTATTGTGTGTTGGTAAAAAAAAGCCCGTCACACAGTGACGGGCTTTTTTGTTTGCATCTAACTAAACCGGTTACTGACGACGGACATTAAACCGGTTCAAAGTGAACGTGCCCGAGCCCCAGAACGTTTCAGTGCCCAGTTCTATCGCACCCATGCACGCGTTGTTGACCATTGTAGGCACGCCGACAGCGGGGCCTTCAAACCGTGACCATTCTACAAAAGCATTCCAGTCCAGTGTGCCCCGGTTAAATGGTGTGGTTGCCACAAAAGCAACATACGCCCAGCCAAGAGCAGGATTGACATAGACATCCCATTCGCGACCGCTGAGCGTGACTGTCGTTAACAGGGTGCCGGGTGTTCGGATCGCGGGAACGCCTACCCATACCATCATTTCAAACTGCTTGTTATAGCTCTCGGCGTCGCAGCTGGTATGAAAGAATGATTCCAGCGCCACGTTGCGTTCAACAATGCCGGTTTCACTGAAGTCGAAGTCGACCCAGAATTGCTGCAGGTTATTGACACTGGCTGGCAGGCCGGTTTCTGCCACTGATCCGGATAAGTTATAACGGGTCTTGCGGCCATAATAAACCTGCGGGTAGGACTTAACTGCATACTCATTACCACGCGTGCGGTCCAGCCAGTCGTAGTCCCACTTCGCTACATAGTTTCCAGCAGATCCGGTCAGCTCGATACACTGATACCAGTCGTCGGAGTACACATCGCCATCGTTCCATGTGTTGTTCTGCAAACGATAATTGCCATAGCCTATTTCAAGCCACGGAATACAGCTTCTCTGATTGAGCAGCGGTGCACTTCGGGTTGCTGTTACACCTTCTACCACGACACAGGTTCGGCCGTTTTCGTATCCGAAGCCATCATTGCCGGCATCGCTGGTATTGGTCAGGCATATAGGCTGGCCATTAGCGTAACCCGGTACCGCCGCCGCAACTGGCGGGGGAGCGGTCACACCGGCTAGTCCCTGAACAGTAACTACCTCTGATGACTCAGCGGTCACCAGGCAAGAGCGGCCATTCTCAAAACCCCAGCCATCACCGTTATCATCGGCGGCAATCGCTGCGCAGACTGGAACTTCATTGCTGTTGCTGCTTGTGTTGGCGCTTGCTGTTGTATTGTTCGCCGAGCTGTTTGTACCGGCCTGTACCCGGCAGCTGCGATTATTTTCCCAGCCCCATCCGTCGCCATCGGGATCTGAGTCGGCGGTTGCACATACAGGCGCACCGTTTGTGCCGGATGGAGTTTGTGCTGCCGATCCGGAGGAGACTATACAGCTGGCGAAATTTTCCCAGCCCCAGCCATCCCCGTCGACGTCTGCATCGGCTGAGCTGCACACAGGGGTGTTACTAAAGCCGGTTACAGGTACTAACGAAAGTGTCAGCCCGGCACAAAGGGCCAGTGCACGAAAGAAGTTTTTTAGCGGTTTCATAAATCAGTTTCTTGTGGAAAGCAGGATGAATGTAGACTGGTATCGGTCAACGACAGCTGTTGTATCGTTGCAGGTTGGCCATACGCCCATGTGGCATAGTGATCTGATCAGGCTGTAGCGAGCAGCTGACAGACATACCGGTGCGGGCGTATAAGCAATCATCGTGTTGCGTGAAGTGCAGCATATTGTTTGGAAAATGCGCATAGCGTACTTACCGAATGTTAATGTCATGACGCGCGAAGAAAGTTGTATTTCATAGGAATTAGATTGTTTCTATTACTTGTCACTGATCGTTAGCAAATGCATCATTCATGTAACACTATGAGCAATGTTATATAAATGAACGAATCTTCCACGGTCGTCGTTGACATCAACGAAAAGGTGGCCCGGTTAACGTTGAACCGGCCGGATGCGTTGAATGCATTTAACCGGCAACAGCGCCGCCAGTTACTAAACGCTGTAAACCGTATAAACGATTACCCGGATGTCCGTGTTGTCATATTGGCGGGTAACGGGCGCGGGTTTTGCGCTGGCGCAGACCTGTCGGAAACTCATCCATCCGGGCAGACAGTCGAGCAGCGTATTAACGAAGAATACAAACCGGTTTTACTCGGCATCGCCGAATCAACAAAAACCTGGATAGCCTGTGTGCATGGCGCGGCGGCAGGTATCGGATCTTCGCTGGCATTGTGTTGTGATCTGTTGGTGATGGATGAAAAGGCTTTTCTATTTCAGGCATTCTCGGCTGTGGGTTTGATTCCCGACGGTGGATTGAGCCTCCAACTGCAACGGCAACTGGGCAAGAAGAGGGCGTTTGAAATAATCGCACTCGGCCAGAAACTCACGGCGGAAGAGTGTCATCGTTGTGGTATCGCCAATCGTGTGGCAGTCAATGGCGAGGCGTTGGAACAGGCCGAAGCGCTTGCTGCTGAATTGCTCAAAAGAGCACCTTTGTCATTGCAATACACCAAGGAGGTGTTGCGACTGGTTGAGCAGCAAAGTCTGTCGCAGGCGATTTCTACTGAGGCGAAGCTGCAGAAGCTGGCCAATCAGAGCGAAGACCACCGGGAGGGTAAACGCGCCTTTCTGGAGAAGCGCCCGCCGCAATGGAAAGGACGTTAGTTATTAACCGGCTGCATTGCGCTTGTCTGGTTGCGCGGCGGGCACATTGCGAACTAAAGCACTTACATCAGTGAAGGTACAACATGAAAACAGTGGTGCTCACAGGGGCTGGTGGTTCGGTAGGGTCTTTCTTAAGATCCACCATGCCAAAGCATTATCATCTTCGGTTGTCTGATATCAACCCGATAACAGATCTGGCAGATAATGAATCGTTCGTAGCAGCCGATGTTTCTGATGCAAACGCCATGCTTGAGCTGACCCGCAATGCCTATGCCGTCATACATATGGGGGGGATTTCCAAAGAAAGTGACTGGGCGTCACTACAGGCGGTTAACATTGCCGGGGTGATAAACCTCTATGAAGCGGCGAGAGTGAATAATGTGTCGCGTGTTATTGTGCCAAGCAGTAACCATGCAACCGGGTTTTATCCGCGTGATCAGAAACTTGGTAACGATGTACTGCTGCGACCCGACTCACGCTACGGTGTCAGCAAGGGTTTTGCTGAGCTCACCGGTAGTTTATATGCCGATAAATACGGCATAAAAACACTGGCTATCAGGCTGGGTAATGTGGCTGACAAACCTGTTGATCGAAGAAGGCTGTCGCTATGGATCAGCCCGCGTGATTTCCAGCAGCAGGTGACTATCGGGCTTGAACATCCGGATCTGCATTTTTCGGTGTTCTTCGGAGTTTCCGCTAACACCCGCAGCTGGTATGACGATGATCATGCCCGGCAATTGGGCTATGCGCCTCAGGACAATGCCGAAGATTATGCGGAAGCAGTCATAGCCGCCACGCCGGAGCCCGACCCTGATGCGCTTTCAGATCAACTGCAGGGTGGAGATTTCTGCACTGTTGAACAGGGTGGCGGTGCTGTCATTACCCGTCAATAGCCTGTGGAAATCTATGGCATTTACTCACTGGGTAAGTATATGGATTTTACATTAAGCCTTAAGATCGAATGACTGCAGTGTCGTTGTATCAGGTGCCAGACAATACAAAGCCCTGATAAAGAAAGTAACACCCACCCACAAACATTAAAGACTCAACCACCAGTGTGTGTACCTGAACCTTTGAATTTCTAACAATCAGTTTACCCAGTAGTCCACCGGGAATAGTAAACAACCCGACCACCAGGCCCAGAGTAATCAATCGGCCGTCCAGTAATTCACCAGCGCCGAACACCAGGGTTTTAGTGATGTTTAGTGTAAGGCCAAGTGCTGCCACAACACCGACCAGACTTTCACCGACGATGCCTGCGCCGAGAAAAAAAGGTCCGAGGATCATCCCACCACCAAAGACAGTGCCCGATACCAGTCCGTAAACCACACCAGCAGCCGATAATCCACGCAGTCCAACGGTGAAATTTCGTTTTTTGAGGATTCTTCTCAACGGAATGGAAATCAATAGAAAACAGCCCAGGACGATTGCCACTGCTGTTACTGACAGATACAAATATACAACCGCGCCGAATATTATGCCCGGCAGACCCGTGACCATAATCGCAGCGTATGCGCGCCAGTTGATTTGCCTGCGAAACAATATTGTGCGATTGGTATTGCTGATAATCATTGCCAGTGCCACTACCGGCACCACTTCTTTGACACCGATCAGTGGTGCCAGGCAAACAGACAGCAGTAAAGCGCCGGCGAAACCGGAAACAGAATGAAAAAGTGCAGTGGCAAATGCAGATAGCGCCACCAGCACCAGTGTCAGCCAGTCCAGCTGGCTTAACAGCGAGGTGCCGGCAGACATGGCAGGTATACCGTAAAGTTGTAGTGGGGCATTGTGTTGGCCGAGTACAAGTCGATTTGATGTTTTACAGCCCGGGTACCTTAAACCGTTCGGTCTATGAGCGGTTTGTTTCAGGCTTGTATGATGAAATTGTCTATCATTCCATCAGGTTCATCGTTAGCACAGGTTTTATGGCATGGGGATATCAGAAACATACTTAGGGATTTGATATCCCTTTTGTACAGCGGGCCGCTCTGCAATCGCCCGGTACCAGCGGGTAATGTTTTTGTATTCATGTATGTCGATACCCTGCCACTCAAAGCGGGATATCCAAGGCCAGCATGCAACGTCTGCGATTGAGTACTCACCGGCAATATAATCTCGACCGTCGAGTTGTTTTTCGAGTACGCCGTAGAGCCGTTTGGTCTCGTTTTGATAACGATCTTCCGCGTATTGAGATTTACCCTGATTAAATTTTACAAAATGGTGGGTCTGGCCTGCCATCGGGCCAAGTCCGCCCATCTGCCAGTTGAGCCATTCCAGGGTTTTCCAGCGTGTCGCGACATCGTTTGACAGCAGCCTGCCGGTTTTCTCAGCCATGTACTGCATGATTGCACCAGACTCCATCATCGCGATTCCGGACTCGTGATCTACGATAGCAGGAATTCGGTTGTTAGGTGCAATTGCCAGAAAGTCCGGGGCGAATTGTTCATCTTTCGTGATGTTTATTGATTTAACTTGATATTCGACCTCCAGTTCTTCCAGCAGAATAGAAACTTTGCGTCCGTTAGGAGTAGTCCAGGTGTAGAGATCGATCACTGTCTGAGAGGCCTTTGGTGAGTACCCGGCAAGAATAACCAATCACCTGTCAAAACACACGTACAAAACAACTGTCTCCAGCTAGCCTGTATGAGCACCGCCAACAAAAGTGATGTCGGTAAATGGTGCAAGCTGTATCTGATGGCAGCGCTGAGGACTAATGCTACTGAGCTCGCAGCAACGTTTTATTGTCGAGCCCCGGGACAGTTGGCTTTGCTCAGTCTGGCGGCGGTTATAGATTTTTGACAGACAGTCTGCAGTAATACATCAGACACAGACGCGTTTCATGGCGCTTGAGGATTTAGCCGTCGCGTACCCGGGGTTTTACTGCCCGGTAAATCCCACTGCGGTGAGAAATCGAAATCACAGAGTCTTTTTTGATGACTGCCAAGCGCGCTGATCGCCTGCATTTCTTCAACCGACAATTCAAAATCATATATCTCGATATTCTGTGCAATCCGCTCTGTGTTGGTTGAACGTGGTATGGCGATAACATTGTCCTGCTGTACCTGCCAGCGCAATACGATTTGTGCCGGTGACTTGCCGTACTTTTGTGCAAGCATGGCCACCGGATTGCCACTGAACAGCTCACCGCCACGACAGAGCGGGCAGTAGGATACGACGGCCATGTGCAACTGACGGCTGGTGTTAAGCATAGTGTTCTGGCTGAGCATTGGATGATACTCTATCTGATTGCACACCAGAGGACGCTCTGACAGTTGAACTGCTTCTGTCAGCAGTGCAGCGTTAAAATTTGACACGCCGATGTGTGTGGTATGTCCCATTGCAGCAGCCTTGTTCAATGCACCGATGGTCTCTGCCAGTGGCGTGGTTTTAGAGGGCCAGTGCACCAGCAATAAATCAACGTGATCAACATCAAGGCGTTTCAGACTTGCCTCTACGGAGTGCAGGAAATCGGACTCTGCCAGGTTGGTATGCCAGACCTTGGTGGTGAGGAAAATATTTTCACGGGCGGTGGATGATGCTCGAATACCAGCGCCAACAGCCTGTTCATTGTCGTACATCGCCGCTGTGTCGATGTGTCTGTATCCACAATCGATTGCGTGTTTGACCAGTTGACTTGCCTGTTGATCACGAAGCGTCCAGGTGCCGAATCCGATGGTGGGTATAATGGCACCATGGGTATTAACAGTTGTTTTGTTCACAGTTTGAGTCGTTGAGTGATTGTGAAAGAGAAATGCAGGTGATCGGAATCGAGTATTGCCGGGGTATCATAAATGCTGACATCCGGCTGACTCACTGCAATTAAACTTACGTAACTGGCTGGTGGCCGTTGTTATCTGCAAGTCCTTCTTCTTTGTATAAGCCCAATGCACGCATGACAGGTAAATCGTTCAGGCAGAACAGGCAGGCATCCTGCGTTGCTGAGCCGTTAACGTGTTCATGCCATGCCCAGCTCGGTACACAGAAAATGTCACGTTCAGACCAGTCATAGCGCTTGTTGTTGATGATTGAATAGCCGGACCCTTTCGCTACATGATATAGAAAGCTGCCGGTATGGCGATGGGATTGAGTGTGTTCACCGGCGCGCAGCAGTTGCATAGATGCTCCCATCGTTTGCATGACCGGGCCGTTGGAAGATGGATTGACATATTCCATCATCACGCCATCGTAAGGTGATCCGTCAGTAGCGTCTGCGTAGTTGCAAAGCGCTTCATAAGTGGGTTCCCATTCGTATTTGAGCATGGGACTGTAGCCCTTTGTCCACGCGCCACTCGCAGGTGTTAACCCCGGGTTGCCCCAGGTGCTGGTCATATCATCCACTGGATAGGTAACCGGCTCACTCAGATCAGGGTGAACTTCAAAGAAGTTGGCCTCCAGTGCATTAACCAGCGGAATATCCAGACCGTCCTGCCAGATACAGGTTGTGCCCGATGCGTCAACTGCGTGCTCATGCCAGGTGCCATTCGGGGTCAGTACAAAATCGTTTCGCCCCAGTGTCATCTTGTGGCCATCGACCACGGTGTAGGCGCCTTCTCCCTCCATGATAAACCGGATAGCACTGGCAGAATGTCGGTGTGCTGCGGCAGTTTCCCCCGGGTTCATCACCTGCAGCCCCGCATAGATCCAGCCAACAGCTGCGTGAACATCCTGCCTGCCGGGGTTGTTCATGTATATCACCCGTCGGCCGGCTTTCTCGGGTGTAACCAGTTCCAGCGAGCGCAGCACACTGGCCCGCAAATCCTGATATCGCCAGACCACCGGAACCGACTCAGACTTCGGCTCCCACGGTTCAATTTTGTTGGCAACTGTCCAGAGCGCGCCGGCTTCGTGTTGCCGCAGATCGTCGTAGTACGCCAGTAATTCAGGCGTGTCCTCTACATTGGCGCGCCCGACGACATCTTCACGGTGATTCTCATGGTTGTTTTGCATGCGCTCTCCTCACGATGGTCCGGCAGACGGCAACTTTTGTCTCTGCTACAGCATATCGTACTGGATACAAAACGCTAACTTTTAGCAAGCCGATAGCTGTCAATTTCTCTGCAGCTTAGCCCGGGCGGTGACCGCTCAAGTTACTTGTGCAGCCGATGATAGGATTCGATTTGCAGTGCGGATCAGGCCGGCCGTTCAACCGTGATAAGCTCCCCGGCACCGAAATACTCTCCACCCCCGAGTCTGCCGATCGGGTCCACGTCTACCGCATTAATTCGTAAACGGCCTTTAGCGTCTTTGCCTGTCACCGTGTCGTCGATGTATAAATGATTTAGTCTGGCAAACACAATGGCCTGATCTTTTATCATGTGTGTGGAGTCGTGTTCGCAGGCGTAAGCGATACGGCAATCGGCGAGCCGGGGCAGGGTGGAACCCGGCATGTCGGTCAGTTTGAGTCCGAGCATGTCGACTTCAGACTCATTGCGCGGCATTGTGGCTGAAGATTTTGTCATCGGTACTGCCATTTCCCGATGCGCTATATGCACAATAAATTCTTTATTTGCCTCAATGTTGGCTCGGGTATCTTTAATCGAGCCATCAGGTGTGACACCGATCGATAGCATGATCATCGGCGGGTTGCTGGCCAGCCCGTTAAAATAGGAAAACGGTGCAAGGTTATAACTCTTATCCGTGTTTCCGGTAAGCACCCAGGCGACAGGACGTGGGATAACTGTCTGGGTCATCATCGCGTAAGCCTGAGCCTCGGACAGCGTGGACATATCTATGTGCATGTAATGCTCTTTGTTGTGTCTTGATGTGGTGCTGACATGGTACAAAACCATGTGCAGGTTACCGACTGTTACCCGGTGCTCTGCAATCGCTGTGACTGTTGCGCAAAATCTACCGCTGAATCAACACTAAATCAGGATGCGCCTATTGACAGTCCCGTCTGTTCAAGTGCGTTGATCAGTTTAGGAATCTGGTGAATCTGACAGCCTGCGACATTCACCCGACCGTCACTTGCCATATAAACGGCATGATCGTCTATCATCGAGTCAACCTGTGCGGTTGACAATGGCAACAAAGAAAACATACCTCGCTGCCCGGCGACAAAGTGCATATTGAGATGAGCACCCTGAGCCGCGATTTCCTGCCTAAGTGACAATATGCGATTAACCATCGAGTCGAGCTCCTGTGACCACTGCCTGCGTAGTTCATCGCTTTGGAGAATAATTTTTACTACCGCCGCACCGTGATCGGGTGGCATGGAATACATACGTCGAGCCACAA
>JAHDHK010000128.1 GCA_020631335.1 Chromatiales bacterium | reverse complement strand
CGTGGCTATCGCGACTCGTCTTTTGCCGTCACCGATAACATACTGGCAGGGTTCAGCGGCATCGTGCGGTACTGGAAACGGTGTAATCTTAGCGTCACCGATACAAAAAGAACCATGCGGGTGGATAAATTCAACTGAAGGAAGCTTCTGGTCTTTCAAGCGCCGGAAAGTGCCCCTGGTCAGCCAAACAGGTGTCTGATATTTGCGCGACAAGGCACCGATACCTTTGACATGGTCACTGTGCTCGTGCGAAACCACTATTGCGCTAAGATCTGCGGCATTGATACCGGCCTTGTCCAGACGCTCCACAATGGCACGCGCGGAGAAGCCGGCGTCTACCAGTATCAGGGTGTCATCGACACGCACCAGTGTCGAGTTGCCGTTACTGCCACTGCCAAGGCTGACGAAGGAAACGCTCACGTGTGAATGTCGTGCGAGCGTTCTTGATTAAATCGAAATGCCGGCTTGTTTCAGTGCTGCTGTCACCGCATCGACGCTGTTGTCACTCATCGGTACCAGTGGCAGCCGGATTCCAGACTGGATATAACCCATTTTACCCAGTGCCCACTTGACCGGGATTGGACTTGCCTCAATAAATAGCTGGCTGTTCAAATCTGCCAGCTGCTTTTCAATACTGCGGGCGGTGGCTTCATCGCCATCCAGTGCCGCCTGACACATCTGATGCATCAGTGCCGGTGCCACATTCGCAGTGACAGAAATGTTTCCCTTTGCGCCAGCTAGAATGCTTTCCATCGCGGTACTGTCATCGCCGGTAAATATCTTAAATTCAGCAGGGCAGGCCGCCACCAGCTCCTTGATGCGTGCAACCGTTCCATGTGCTTCCTTAGTGCCGATGATATTAGATATTTGCGATAACCTGGCAGTCGTCTCCGGCAGCATGTCCACCGAGGTACGGCCGGGAACGTTGTAAAGGATCTGAGGGATGTCCACAGTTTCCGCGATTTTACGAAAGTGCTGATAAAGCCCTTCCTGTGGTGGTTTGTTGTAATAAGGGGTGACCAGCAGGCATGCCTGCGCGCCGGCGGCTTTGGCGTTTTCTGTGAGCTCCAGCGCTTCTGTGGTGGAGTTTGCGCCGGTACCGGCGATAACGGGGATCTTGCCGCTGGCATATTCGATAGTTTTACGAATAACCATGGAGTGCTCCTCCATGCTCAGCGTTGCAGACTCACCGGTGGTACCGACCGACACAATGGCATCAGTGCCTTCGCTGATATGGAATTCGACCAGCTTTTTCAGTGCATCTAAATCGACTGATCCGTCTGCTGACATCGGGGTGACAATCGCAACAATGCTGCCCTGAAACATTTAGATACCTGAATTGTGTGTAGTGCCGCGACCGGCAAATTGCGACAGCTTACTGCCGAGGCGCATTGCTGACAAGCGGTGGGCGCGCCACTGAGGCATCGGATACCGCGAACAGGCTGATCAGCGGCGGTTGCGCGCGGTCCGGTTCAGGCGGCTTTATCGTGGGGATCTTCTGCCGTAGTCTCGCCAATGCCGCGGTGCCTCGGCCAGGCATCGAGTACTGCCTGCGTCAGCGCCGCCAGTGGAATCGCAAAAAACACCCCCCAAAGCCCCCAGAGGCCGCCGAAAAAAAGCACAGATACAATGATGGCCAGTGGATGGAGATCGACAACTTCTGAAAACAGCAGTGGCACCAGCACGTTGCCGTCGAGAATCTGAATAACCTGATAACCCGCCAGCAGATAGCCGAATTTGGCGGTAAAGCCCCATTGAAAATAGGCAATCACTGCAATGGGAATGGTCACCACCACCGCACCCACGTACGGGATGATCACTGAAAAGCCGACCAGAGCGCTTAACAGGACCGCATAGTTCAAACCCATGATGGCGAAAAATATGTAGGTAAACACCCACACAATCATGATTTCGATGACTTTGCCACGGATGTAATTGGCGATTTTTCCATCTGCCTGCTCCCAGACCTTTTCTGCCAGCTGGCTTTTGTTCGGCATAAATCCGCGTGCCCACTCGAGCAGCTTTTCTTTATCTTTCAGGGTGAAAAATACAATCAGCGGTACCAGAACCACATAGATTGCCAGTACGAAAAGGTTGATTGCGCTGGCGATGGAATAGGACAGAAAGCGCTGGCCGAACTGCCCTACCTGGCGCTGGCCGGTGGTAATAATTTCATTTATCTGTTCGGTCGTGAAAATGGCCGGGTACAGTTCGGGCAGGCGCTGCAGCTGTTGCTGCCCTGCGGTGATCATATTGGGCAGCTCACGAATCAGAGAGGTAATCTGCTGTGACAGCAAAGGCACTACGCCGAACAAAACAACCAAGCAGAAAAACACAAAGACCAGCATGACGATAGAGGCCGCCAGCGGTCGGGGGATGTGATACCGTTGCATCGCCGAGACCACACCGTCGAGCAGGTACGCAAATACCAGCGCCACCATGACCGGTGCGAGTATATCTCCCAGCAGCCATATCAGCATAAATGCTGATATCAGCAGCAACGCCAGAATGACCGCCTGGGGATCAGAAAAGTTTCTCTGATACCACTCGCGAATGGGTTCGAGCATTTTTATAGCGCGATACTCTTGTTGATGCAGCCTCGTAGCCTACCCGGAATATCTCGGGAAGGAGTCATTCGCACGCTGCGTATCGATAACTGAATTTTAGGATATTCCACAGGGAATTGGGTTCAGTTGTAGAAAATACAAATATCAGGACGCAAATAGCATCATAATAGAGTGCCGGGATTCCGGCGCTTTAAACGGTATGCCGGCATAGCGAAGGCATGATCGACATGTGACAATGCCGGCGGGTGAGCGGGCGATTCAAAGCAGATTCCGCCACATTGTTGTCGCCACAGAGCTATCCTACAACAAGCGGCACACCGCTTCATTAACAAACTCTTTACCCTGTATCCCAACATCCAGTAATCGCAAGAGCCATTTAATGCGTACCAGTCAATTGCAGTTGTCCACGACCAAAGAATCTCCGGCTGATGCAGAAGTGATCAGCCATCAGTTAATGCTGCGTGCCGGCATGATCAGGCGTTTGTCTGCAGGGTTGTATACGTGGATGCCCCTGGGGCTGCGGGTGCTGCGCAAGATCGAAAAAATTGTTCGTGAAGAAATGGACGCTGCCGGCGCTGCTGAATTGCTTATGCCGGCAGTACAGCCAGCTGAACTCTGGCAGGAATCAGGTCGCTGGGGGCAGTTCGGTCCCGAGTTATTACGTCTGCAGGATCGACATAATCGCGACTATTGTGTCGGTCCGACACACGAGGAGGTGATTACCGATATCGCCCGTCGTGATTTGCGCAGCTATAAGCAACTGCCGGTTAACTACTACCAGATACAAACCAAGTTTCGCGACGAAGTCCGTCCGCGATTTGGTGTGATGCGAAGCCGTGAGTTCATTATGAAGGATGCATACTCTTTTCATGCATCGCCTGAATCATTGCAGCAGACTTTTGACGACATGTATCAAGCCTATTCGAATATTTTCAGTCGTATGCACCTGAAGTTTCGCGCGGTTGAAGCAGACAGTGGTGCAATAGGCGGGTCCGGGTCGATGGAATTTCATGTGCTTGCAGACAGTGGTGAAGATGCGATCGCCTATTCCACCGGCAGCGATTACGCTGCGAATCTGGAGAAGGCTGAGGCGGTGTGCACGGAGTCGCGTGCTGAACCCCTGCAGGAGATGACTCTTGTCGATACACCTGACACCAAGACTATTCAAGCGCTGGTGGACAATTTCGATTTGCCGATTGACAGAACCATCAAGACATTGATTTGCCATGCCAGTGAGGCGTGTGACGCAGAGCTTGTTGCCTTGCTGGTGCGAGGCGATCATCAGCTCAATGAAGTGAAGGCTAACAATCACCCGATGGTGGCAACGCCGTTATGCTTTGCCAGTGAGCAGGAAATCCGTAACGCTATTGGCGCCGGCCCCGGTTCACTGGGTCCGGTGAAGCTTCCCATTCCGGTCATTGCTGATCGCACCGTCGCCGCCATGTCCGACTTCGGCGCCGGTGCCAACGTCGACGACAAGCATTATTTCGGTATCAACTGGAACAGAGATGTCGAGCTCGGGGAAGTCGCCGACCTGAGAAACATTGAGCCGGGAGATCCTTCACCTGATGGTAGCGGCGAGTTGCAGATATTGCGCGGTATTGAAGTGGGCCATATCTTTCAGCTGGGTGATAAGTACAGTACAGCGATGAATGCCACCGTGCTTGATGAGAACGGCAGGGATGTGGTGATGTCTATGGGGTGTTATGGCATTGGCGTAACACGCGTGGCGGCTGCAGCTATTGAACAGAACAACGATGACAATGGCATTATCTGGCCAGTGCCGATTGCGCCTTTTGAGGTGGTGATTGTACCAATCAACATGCGTCGCTCTGACGCACTGAAAGAGGCAGCCGGGCAGCTCTACAGCGATCTTAAGTCAGCCGGGGTGGATGTATTGCTTGATGATCGGGACAGTCGACCGGGTGTTATGTTTGCGGATATGGAACTGATCGGTATTCCGATGCGGATTGTCATCAGTGATAAGGGTTTGGCGAAAGGTGCTGTAGAGTTTAAGGGAAGGACCGATGATGCGGCTACCGATGTAGAGCTTGGCGGTATTGTCGATTTTGTTCGTGCGCGACTGGCTGAGTTGTCCGGTTAAAGCGGTCACTTGTAAACGCTCTGGCGTCAGTCAGTGGTTATATTAACTTGGAGATATCATGACAGAACCATTAACACTTGAAGTGTTTAGTGACTACGTTTGACCCTGGTGTTACCTCAGTACCGTGCGTATTGAAGCAATACAAAAGACCTACAACGTCAACATTGAATTTATACACTTTCCGCTGCATCCGGATACACCGTCAGAGGGTAAATCGCTGGAAGCCCTCTTTAATACAAATGCAGATGAGATTGTAAAGAAGAACGCACACATGAAAGGGTTAATGGATGCTGAAGGACTACCCTATGGTGTTCGAACTCATACCTATAACAGTCGGCTGGCACAGGAACTGGCTGCATGGGCTGTCACCCAGCCGGGTGGTGAAGCAATTCATTTGGCACTATTTGTTGCGTACTTTGTAGAGACGAGAAATGTGGCTGAAAGAGAGGTGCTGCTCGACGTCGCCGCGTCTGTCGGCCTCGACCTGGAGATGGCCGCGAAGGTGATCGATGAACGGTTATATCAGGAGAAGGTAGATGCCGACTGGCAGAAGTCCCGCCAGTATGGGGTGACCGGTGTTCCCACCTATGTTTCCGGTCAGGCTGGTGTGGTCGGTGCTCAGCCTTATGAGGTGATTGAGCAACTGATCGTGGAGGCCGGTGCGCTCAAGCGCAGCGAATAGCGGGGTGACCTTTTCAGCGTTTCAGTGCACCTGCTTTTTTTGCGCGTGCATTGTCTGTATAAAAATAAAGCTACTTTGAAAGAGGGGGTAGCACTACTTTGGTTCGGTGCTCATCAGCTGCTTTCATCCGTAAAATTGTGATGTCCGAACCGACTGCGAGCGCCATCAGCTTCCTGTTGTCTTTTGGCTTCCGGAAACTGTTGTCCCAACTCATTTAGTCGACTGTAAGGTGCGTTGATTTCCGGCGCACCTGTTTGCTTCAAGCCGAGAAAGCGCCACTTCAATGCTTGTTTCTTTTCCAGCTGGTGAGGCTGGAAGTCGTTGAACCGGGCAATTGAAATAGTCCTGCCCAGTGTGATGAAGCCGGCTTTTGTTGCCTGCTCTATCAGGTGTTGCCCTGCCTCTGTTCTGACGACAACGCCGTTAAATCCTTCGTCTTCACCGGTCGGGCTACCCCCGGGCCATACATCGGCAGCGGCGATATCAGCACATTCTCCCAATGCGTCAGCGCACAGCTTGCATCTTGATTCCAGCGACCAGCCGACCTCATCTGCCCAGAGTGCCTGATAGGTTAATTCAATCGCGCGTCCGTCGTTTGTTTCGATGCGCGTTGGCCCCGGATTTCCGTGACCTCGATGTCGATACAGAGTCACTTGTGATTCTGGTATATCTGCATTCTTCAGCACCGTTTCAGCCTTTTGCGCTGTGGACTGACCACCGCAGACCATTGTCAGGCGATACCGGATCAGCTGATTGATGCGTTTGTCTTTAACCGAAAGGTTTTCTATTGCGGATAAGTCACAGGGTTTGGCAATAACCGCGAATGGCTGATTGCGATTCAGTGCAGTGTCAAGTGCTGCCAAAGGTGCGACGGGTGCATAGCGTGAACCTGCACCGGCAAGCACTTGTGCAGTGGTTTCACTGATACATGCTTTGCTATCCAGAGGGTTCTTGTCATCAGCTTTTACATGGTAGATAAAATCTACCGTGCCGCTTTTAATCAGGTATTGCCCCAGCGCAGTTAACACACCGCCGGTTGAGCCGATATGCCGGGTTGTTTCATTTTTCGCCCATGCATACTGCATATTCAAGTAATGTCCCCATACCGCATCGGTCGGTGGGCTGGCAGTATTTGAAGGTTTGATATGAATACCCGGGCACACCATGGTGCATAACTTTTCTTCCTCCCGTGTGAAGCCATCCAACGGATAAGGCCGTAGTGATCCCTGTCGATTTTTCTTCATGGAAACATCTGCGGCCAGTGCTTCGCATAGTCCGCACCCGATGCACAAACCGGCATCGACAATATTTTTTATTGAAACGTTTCCAGTCATATTGTGGTGGCTTTTTATTGTTAATTGAGAAGGCTGCCGATTCTTGACCAGCGTACACCTTCGTTTGATTTTGAAAACCAGACTTGTCGGGCTTTGCCGACGATATCTGAGAGTGGAACCTGACCGAACACACGAGAATCATTGCTGTGAGAACGGTTGTCACCCAGTACAAAGGCGTGTCCCGGCTCCACAGTTATAGTAACCGGACTGTTGTTCCCGCCATCTGACCATTGTACCTGCCATGAACGTCCGTCAAGTGTTTCAGTGTCAGGTGCGGTATCGGTGCTCAGCCGTTTTCCGTTTATTGAGACTGCTGTTCCGTCAATGGAGACGGTATCACCGGGCATTCCCAGTACTCTCTTGATGTAGTAAAGGTTGCGGTTATCCGGGTAGACGAAAATGGCAACATCTCCGCGCCGGACGGGCTGGCGACAGTGCGGACAGTTATAACTCTTATTCACAAAAAATAGGTCACCCTGCAGTACAGAAGGTTCCATGCTTTTACTGGGCGTTTTAAAAGACTGCACCTGATGATTGCGAACCCATAGAAACGTAGATGGCAGTACTACTGTGGCACAGAGTAAAAAGACCAGCACGTAGGTGCCGCTTGTTTGCCAGGGTTTAAGCTCAAAATGTTGCCGCTGACGGGCTATTCGCCATCCGTCAACAATAGCGAAAATCCAAATGCCGATGGTCAACAGGGTGGCCAGGATAACCAGTGGAAGCGTGATTCCTGCCGGTAAAATTAATGCAATGAGCAGTACCAGCGGTATTGCTGTTATCGAAAACAACAGGAATATCCAGATGGCCTTGTTCAGTTCACCATTGTAGATCTGGCCCAGACCGGGCAATGCAGTTGACATCAGCGCTGCAACGGCGGGTTTGCGGGGGCTATTGCTCTCATTACTTTGATTGTGTTGCATAGTGTTCTCCAGGTTACCCGACAGTTGCCGGAATCCAGATGCCAAAGATAAAACTGATGACCTGAATTACGCCTACAGCTGTCCCTGTGGCGATGGCTGCGGTTGGCCAGAACAACGGTCTGGCTGAACGATAGGATGCAACCTTCTCTACGTTAATCGTAGATTGATCAGATAATTTGCTGATCACAGTGTCTGTGAAATTTTCTGGTGGAGTAACCAGGTTTCTTGTTAGCAGACTGTCCAGAGAGTCGTCATATTTTTCATTCATTGGATGGCATCCATGGCTAGAAGGATGGTTTTGAGTTTGCTGCGAGCACGCGACAGGCGTGTTTTAAACGCGGAGGTGGAGCACTGCATGACGCATGCTGCCTGCGTACTCGAAAGGTCATCGATGTAAAAAAGCGCGATAACGCAGCGATCGTCCGGGGAAAGTTGCGAAATTGCGTTAGTCAGTTGTCTTTGTGTTTGCTGTTGCAGCAGCCGCGCTTCGGGCTGTTGCAGCGGGTCTTCCGCTATCTCTTCCACGTCAGGCAGGGATTGATCGTCTGCTGGGTTTCTCAGCCTGTTTTTCTTAAGCCTGTCCAGTGCTGTGTTTCGTGCAATAGTAAAAAGCCACGTAGAGACTGTTGATTTATCGCTGAGGTAGGAGGCGCGGTATCGCCAGACTTTGATGAATACTTCCTGGGCCAGTTCTTCTGCATCAGTTTGCGAAAACCCCATACGCCCCAGAAAACCGAATAACGGGTATTGGAAGTGTTCGACAAACGGGCTGAATCCGTTTGGGTCGGAGGCAGCAAGTGCGAGGATGGCTTCAGTGTTGGAAAAATTCGATTCCATACACAGTTATACTGCCGCAATAGAGAAAGGTTACAGCGTGCCGTGAGGCTTTTTCGGTAACGGTTGGACAACGGGTTCTGGGCGGGCTGCAATATGCAGGCTTTCCGGCGGGATCAGTGCGGCAGATTCAACCCTGCGTGCTGAGACGTTACGTCCCCGATTTCGCTGTCGCGATCCCGGGGACGTTGATGTTCTGCTGACTTAATATGCTTATGACAGCTCGGCACTGTTGCTGATGACGCGACTGACAATGCCGTATTCGATGGCCTCGTCAGTGTCCATCCATTTGTCACGCTCGATATCCAGCTTGACCCGGTCGATGTCTGTGCCGGTTCTGTTGCTGATCACATTGGCCAGTCTCTCGCGCATTTTGATAATCTGCTCAGCCTGTATTGCGATATCGGATGCGCTGCCACCTGCGCCACCGCTTGGCTGGTGAATCAGGAACCTTGTGTTCGGCAGGCAGTAGCGATCCTCTTTTTCGGCAGCCAGAAAAATATGAGTACCGGCACTGGCAACGTAACCGGTGCCGATGACCAGCACCTTGGGCTCGATGTAGCCGATAATGTCGTGAATACTGTCTCCAGCCTCCACATGGCCGCCCTGGCTGTTCACGAACAGCTGGATTGGGTCAGAGGAATCCTCCGCCAGTGCCAGTAATTGAGACATGACCTTTTTGGCCATAGTCTGATTGATCTCTTCACATATCAGCACTTTGCGTGCTTTAAATAATTTTTCGCCGACAGTCGGGTCGGATTTTGGCTTATCTTCTGCCATCAGGCTCTCCGGGAAATGCAATCTGGGTGGTGTACGGTCAACAGTGAGCACGTAAAGTGCCTATCACCCTTTAGCTTTGAGGGTTGTGTGCAATTAAAAGTGCGGCGAGTCTAACAACCGCATGAAAGATGTGGGGTTAAAACTAGGAAACACCACCTGAAGTTGAACGTCAAAGTTGCGACACTATGCTTTGTCGTTGATTTGTGCGAGACGCAGACGCAGGTAGTCGACTTCAATGTCGACAGTCACACCTATCATGAACTGAAAAACTTCCACGGCAAGCTCGGGCTGCAAATCGTAATGATTTGCCAGCGCCTCAGCCAGCTCTATCACTTTGGCTTCACGGTCTTTTCGCACGATAAGCCCAAGCATCGCATCGCGATCACCTTTTGTTTCGATAAACTGCTCAGTTAGTTCAGTCAGTTTCGATTCGGCAACGGTCTTGCCGAGGTTAACTCTTTCCATGATTGCCAGAAGCACTGCGACGTCAGCGGTAACCGTTTCACCATAGGTATTGCTGTCTTCTCCCGAGGGGCAGCTGCGTTTCACCCAGTCGATATAAAATTCTATGAGACGCGGGCCCACACCGGTCTGCATTTTTTGTACAGGGCTTTGTGGTGCAGTACGTTTAATGGCATTTTCAATGTTCCGGACGTCGCTAAACGGCTCTTGTGTTGCGAAGTGGTAGCGACCCAGTTCAGCGTGGCATTGTTCTATTTTATTCAGCCCGTAGTCCAGCAGTGAATAACTCGGGTTCGATATCACCAGACCCGGTCGATAGACAGATAGATTGCTCTGAAAGCGCGTGCGCTTTTTCAGCCCGATAACTATTTCATTGGCAAGAATATCCAGCCCGGGGCGGATAGTATTCTGCAGGTCGAGATCAGGGTGTGTACTCATAGTGCCGGTCATGTTTTGTCCCCCTATTGTGCAGCATCTCGCACACCGGTTGCCACTGCTTGTTTCCGGCACGGGCAGGGGATAACCTACATCAAGCGAAAAACCGGACTTCCGGCGAACAGTGTCAAACCGGTTGTCATTAAAGTAGTCTTATTGTGTGTTTGCGGCATGTTGGACGCTGACAGCGTTCCTGTCGTTTTATCGCCTTATCTGGAGGGCTCGTGAGCGAGAAAGAAGGTCCATTTAAAAGACGCAGTCAGGCGTGGTTCGACAATCCTGCAAATCCATCGATGACTGCGCTTTACGTAGAGCGCTATTTGAATTACGGGCTGACCCGCGGGGAATTGCAATCCGGTAAACCGATTATCGGTATTGCACAGACGGGCAGTGACTTATCGCCATGCAATCGGGCACATGTTGAAAATGCAAAGCGCGTTCGTGAAGGTATTCGCGAAGCCGGTGGTATTGCGATCGAGTTTCCGGTGCATCCGATTCAGGAAACGTCCCGCCGTCCCACCGCTGCGATCGATCGTAATCTGGCGTATCTCGGGCTGGTGGAAATTCTGCACGGCTACCCGATTGACGGCGTCGTACTGACCACGGGGTGTGATAAAACCACACCCGCCTGCCTGATGGCGGCGGCAACGACAAATCTGCCGTCTATCGTCCTGTCTGGCGGACCGATGCTGGATGGCTGGTATGACGGCAAGCTCTCGGGGTCAGGCACTATCGTGTGGGCGTCCCGGCTTAAGCTTGCTGCCGGGGAAATTGACTACGACGAGTTCATGGAAATCACTGCATCCTCGGCCACCTCTCCAGGGCATTGCAACACCATGGGTACGGCGTCGACGATGAATGCATTAGCCGAAGGGCTGGGTATGTCACTGCCCGGTTGTGCCGCTATTCCAGCGCCATACCGGGAGCGTTTGCAAATAGCCTATGAGACCGGTAAGCGAATAGTCAGCATGGTCGAAGAAGGACTGACTCCCTCTAAGGTGATGACCAGAGCAGCGTTTGAAAATACCATCGCGTTAAATTCGGCCATTGGAGGTTCCACCAATGCGCCGATTCATGTTAACGCCATTGCCAGGTGTATGGATGTGCCGCTGACTATGCAGGATTGGGAGACTCACGGGTACGATATCCCGCTGCTGGTGAATATGCAGCCCGCTGGTGAATATCTTGGCGAATCATTTCATCGAGCCGGTGGAGTACCTGCTGTACTCGGCGAGCTGCAAAGGCATGGCAAGTTGCAGGAAGCACAGACGGTTAACGGCTGTACGATTACTGAGAACACCAGAACAGCAGTGACCCGGGATGAACGCGTAATCAAACCCTTCAGCCAGCCGATGCGTGAGAGCGCCGGGTTTCTGGTAATGTCAGGTAATCTGTTTGATTCTGCTGTGTTGAAATCCAGTGTCATCAGTAAAGAGTTTTCACAGCGATTTTTAGAAAAACCGGGTAGTGAAGGGGTCTTTGAGGGAAGGGCAATTGTGTTTGAGGGGTCGGAAGACTATCACGAACGATTAAATGATCCGTCGCTAAATATTGATGCACATTGCATCCTCGTGATGCGCGGAGCCGGGCCTGTCGGCTGGCCCGGCTCCGCTGAGGTCGTTAATATGCAACCCCCTGATGCATTGATAAAGGCCGGTGTTACAGAGTTGCCGTGTATCGGTGACGGCCGCCAGTCGGGCACATCGGCGAGCCCCTCGATATTAAACGCCTCGCCCGAATCTGCCACCGGTGGCGGGTTATCGCTGTTGCGTACCAACGACATTATTCGTATCGACATGAATAAAAGATCTGTTGATATGCTGGTAGACGACAATGAATTGAAACGGCGCGCCGGTGAAGAGGGGCCTGATGTGCCGGCGGATCAAACGCCCTGGCAAACAATATATCGGCAAACAGTCGGTCAGTTGTCACATGGTGCGTGTATCGAGCTGGCCGAGGCTTACCATTGCGTGACTGAAAAAATGCCCCGACATAACCACTAGGCAAACGGAACTTCTGATATGAAAATATTAATCACCGGTGGTGCGGGGTTTGTCGGCCAGCGTATCGCACTGGAATGCCTGAAGCGCGGTTCGCTTGAAGTCGGCGATGGCAGTATTGATGAGATTGTATTAACCGATGTGAGTGAACCGGCGTTCTGGCACCCGGGGCTGATTGGCGATTCCAGAATCAGCACGCGCTTCGGGGATATTGGTGATGCGCAGTTTGTTCATTCCCTTTTCGATGTGTCTTATGGTGTCGTCTTTCACCTCGCATCTGTTGTTAGCGCACATGGAGAGCAGGATTTTGATCTTGCGCTTCGCGTTAACCTGGATGGTGCCAGAAATCTTTTCGAGGGAATTCGTCACCAGGAAAATCCATCAAATCAACAAGCGCGTGTAGTGTTTGCCAGTTCAATAGCTTCTTTCGGTGGTGACTGTATGCCGGACGTGGTCGATGATGTCAGTAAGCAAACACCCCTCACTACCTATGGAACCACCAAGGTGATCGGTGAGCTATTGATTAATGACTACAGCCGCAAAGGCTTTTTTGATGGTCGCAGCGCCAGGCTCCCCACAGTTATTGTTCGCCCGGGCAAACCCAATCTCGCTGCATCGAGTTTTGTCAGCGGGTTGTTTCGTGAGCCACTGAACGGCGAAGATTGCGTCATACCGGTAGAACCGACCTTGTCTATGCCGGTGCTCGGTTATCGCAATATTGCCAACAGCATAATCAAACTGGCAGAGGTCGATGCAGCGCTACTGGGCAACGATCGGGCAGTCGGCTTGCCGGCGCTTAATTTGACCGTGCAGGAAATGATGGATGCCCTGAAGCGGGTCGCAGGCAATCGCCACCTGGGGGAGCATATTCTGAAACGGGATGAGGCTATTTCAACAATTTGTGAAGGCTGGGCGCAACATGCTGATTGTCGTCGTGCGTTAAGCATCGGGCTGCCGATTGATACCTCAGTGGATGATATTGTGTCTCAGTATATTGAAGATTACCTGGATAACGAATGAGCACTAACGAATCAAGTGGTAAGCAGGCTTCAGAGTCTACGATTACCTTTCATAGTAAGCCTGATCAGAGTATCGGCTACATACGTCTGGCTGACAAAGACAACGTCGTGGTTGCTCTGCGGGATCTGGCCAGCGGAGAGACGATTGACGATATTGTTTTAGCGAATGATGTCCCGCGCGGACATAAGCTGTCAGTCAGTAGAATGACCAAAGGTGATCTGGTTTACAAGTATGCACAGATTATTGGCTATGCCACTGAAGATATCGAAATTGGTGAACATGTACATACGCACAATATAGAGTTTCGTGGTACCGATCACCACTACGAGTATTGCACAGAGAATGACGCACCTGCAGTGATAGCTGAAGAAGATCGTGCCACATTTATGGGGTACCAGCGGGCTGACGGACAGGTGGGTACGCGCAACTATATTGCAATTCTGTCCAGTGTTAACTGTTCTGCTACCGCTGTTCAGCACATAGCTAATGCGTTTAACAAAGAAACTCTGCTGGCTGATTATCCCAATATAGATGGTGTAGTGGCATTTTCTCACAGCACGGGTTGTGGCATTGCTGACAGTGGAGACGGTTTTGATAATCTGCAGCGTGTGCTATGGGGATTTGCGCAGCATGCGAATGTAGCCGGAGTATTGATGGTCGGGCTGGGTTGCGAAGTGAATCAAATATCCAGTCTGGCTGAAAAGTATCGCGCTGAACGCGGTACTTTGTTCCGAACCATGAATATCCAGTCTGTCGGTGGTCATCAGAAAACCGTCGCCGCCGGTATAGCACGCATCAAGGAGATGCTCCCTGTTGCCAATGATGTTCATCGGGAGCAGTGTTCGGTCTCTGCATTAAAGCTGGCATTGCAGTGCGGTGGTTCTGATGGCTGGTCAGGGATCACTGCTAATCCAGCGCTGGGCTATGCCGCAGATTTGCTGGTGAAAAATGGCGGCACAGCAGTGCTGGCCGAGACGCCGGAGGTCTATGGTGCCGAGCACTTGCTGACACGTCGGGCGGTGGATCAAACCACAGGCCAGAAGCTGGTTGATAGAATTTTATGGTGGGAGGACTACGTTGCCCGCAACGGTGGTTCGATGGACAACAACCCTTCACCCGGTAACAAACTCGGCGGATTGACGACGATTCTGGAAAAGTCGCTTGGCGCGGTTGCCAAAGGAGGCACAACACGCCTCAACGGTGTTTATCGATACGCTGAAAAGATTGATCGCAATGGATTTGTCTTTATGGACACGCCCGGTTACGACCCTGCCTCGATAACCGGTGAAGTGGCAGGTGGTTGTAATCTGGTGGCTTTTACAACGGGACGGGGATCGACTTATGGTTGCAAGCCGTCGCCGAGTATAAAAATAGCCACAAACACCACTATGTACGACCGTATGTCAGATGATATGGACATTAACGCCGGTCGCATTGTGTCTGAGGGCGCGACGATAGCGGAAGTAGGACAGGAGATCTTTGACTTGCTGTTGAGGGTAGCATCGGGAGCGGAGTCTCTAAGCGAGCAGCACGGGCTGGGCGATCATGAGTTTGTTCCGTGGCAGGTCGGGGCGACGATGTGAAGAAATATATGGTGGTAGAGCATTTTAAAGAAGGCTCTATCAATACAATTTATGATCGTCTTGCAGTCAATGGCAGAATGTTGCCTGAAGGCCTGTATTATCTGAATTCCTGGGTCAATAAGGACAAGCATGTTTGTTTTCAGTTAATGGAGACAGAACACCCTGAGTTGTTCAATGACTGGTTCGAATTCTGGAATGAGCTCGTGGACTTTGAGCTTTATCCGATTGATGATCGATAAAATTGCCGGCGCGGCAAGGGAGCTCCATGGTCACCCCTGAAGAAATCATTGAATTCTGGTTTGATGAAATCGACCCTAAGAACTGGTTTCGCAAGGATGATTCGTTTGATCAAATGCTTCGCGAGCGGTTTTTGCTCACCCGGGAGAGCGCGGCAAGAGCCGAGTTGTACGGTTGGCGTCACAGCGCTGAAGGGCGACTGGCAGAAATCATTGTGCTTGATCAGTTTTCCCGAAACCTTTATCGGAACTCTGGTGAAGCATTTGCCGGTGATCCGCTGGCGCTCGCACTGGCCCAGGAGGCAGTAGCCAGTGGTTATGATGCGGCGTTACCACAAGATAAACGCACCTTTCTGTACATGCCCTACATGCATAGCGAATCACTGATCATTCATGAGGTTGCTGTCAAACTGTTTACTGATCTCGGTCGCGAAGAAAATCTCAAATATGAAATCATGCATAAAGAGATTATTGAAAGATTCGGCCGATACCCGCACCGCAACGAGGTGCTGGGCAGGGTGTCCACAGTTGAAGAAATCGAATTTTTGAAACAACCCGGTTCGTCCTTTTAGCAGGCTGTTGAAAAACTATTACGCCAGTTGTTGCGTTGGGTCTGAGGGCGTTAAATTCACCCTGGAACGCCAGCCCGGTCAAAAT
>JAHDHK010000127.1:7012-15689 GCA_020631335.1 Chromatiales bacterium | reverse complement strand
GTCGAGTCCGAGTGTTGGTTATAAAGGTGTACCTATGCTCTGGTACAAACAAAAGCCAGTGGCAGAAATGGCCGGATTTTTCATTCCTGACTGGGTGGCTGATCTGGTTCCCGGCGAGTACCCCAGACATAACCCCGATGGGTCAATCGACGAAAATCTAAAAACCAAGGTATTGAATGTAGCCACCGGCAATTTCCCGTCTATCTCTGTGCCGGTGCCCACGGGACATATCTGGGACTCAATCCTGCGGGTGCTCGCCGGTTTGTTTCTAGGTATCGTGCTCGGCGTACCTCTGGGGCTGTTTATGGGACTCTCACGATTTGCCAAGGGATTTTTTGATCCGTTGATTGAATTGTATCGGCCAGTGCCTCCGCTTGCCTGGGCACCCCTGATTCTGACCATTTTCGGTATACAGGACGATGGCAAGATCTTTTTACTGTTTATGGTGGCTTTCGCCATTATGGTCATCAGTGCAAGGACTGGTGCAACCGGAACTCAATTGTCGAAAATCCATGCTGCACACTCTCTCGGTGCATCCCGAAAGCAGATAATTCGCGAGGTGATTCTGCCTAACTCCCTGCCGGAGATTCTGACTGGTATCCGCATATCAATCGGGGTTTGCTGGGGTACATTGGTTGCAGCCGAAATGCTTGCTGGTACTACGGGTATTGGATTTGTAGAAAACGTGGCGCGAAAACAGAGCGATTACGAAATTATTTGGGTGACCATCATACTGTTGGGCTTGCTCGGTTTGCTGTTCGACCTCATCATGCGCTGGATTATCAACCGCACTATTCCGTGGCGTGGCAAAGGCTAAGCACAATAAAAAAGCCCGCTACAGCGGGCTTTTTCATTGTCTGGCAGAATGGCTACGGCTGCCGGCGTGTGCGGATGAAAAACCGGTGGCTAGATAGTCATGCCCAGTTTTTGTTCCAGGTCTGCAATACTTTTTGCAGCACTCATGTTTTTCGGGGAAATCTCAAGCACCTTCTCAAATGCGTGCATCGCTTTTTCATTATCTCCCACTTGCAGCATGATCAGGCCAACGCCGGACAATGCGCCGAAATGTCTGGGCTCCAGTAAAAGAGTCTGCTCAATATCTTCCAGTGACTTCTCGTAGTTGCCGAGCAGATAGTGAACGGTAGCGCGTCGGTTCCAGGCTTCGGCAAAATCGGGCTCGTCTTCTACCAGTTTATCCAACACGGTAAGTGCAATGGTATAGCGGCCGGAGTTCATTGCATCGATTGCAGTTTTCATTTCGTCGCCACCGTCATCTTCATTCCGGTCATACCAACGCTTCCAGATCTCGGTTTCGATCATGACGGCCTGCTGCGGGTTCTCAGCAGATTTCAGTTGACCGAATAAATCCGGGAGCGCGTTGTCTTTTTGATCGGCAAACAGTGCCGGGCTGGTCAGCAGGCCTGCCAGCAACAGTGTTCGTAGACTTTTCATCCTGTTCTCTCCCCATATCTGGCGTGTGAAAGGATTTCGGTTCGCCTTTTATTTTATGGCGTCCACAGATCCGGCAAATTTATGAACTGATTAACATATTAGAGAAGCGTGCCGGGAATGGTCCTTTCGCTAAATCCATTCATTCTTTGTTACGTACGATAGTCGTTTCCAGTTTTTCCGCCAGAAATTCATCAGGATTGGCGTTGAAATAGATCATTCGGTCCAGCAAATCAGGAGCTTCTGCGCCGTGCAGAATATTGTTTCGATGCTGTGGTCGCAGAAACTGATGTTCTGTTGCGTGGTCAAGAAAACTCAAAAGTGCATCGTAAAAATTGTCCACATTAAGCAGAGCGGTGGCTTTTCTATGCAATTGCAGCTGTTGCCAGGTACAAATTTCAATTAATTCTTCCAAGGTGCCAATGCCCCCCGGCAGCGCCAGAAATCCGTCGGACATTTCTGCCATGGTCGCTTTGCGCTGATGCATATCTTTGACAACAATCAGCTCGGTAAGTTGTTTATGACTGATTTCGAGCGTGGTCAGGTGTTCCGGGATTACCCCATAGGCGCGTCCGCCATGCATCATCACTGCATCGGCAACAGCCCCCATCATGCCGATACTGGCACCACCGTAGACGAGTTCAATGTCGCGATCTGCAATACATTTGCCCAGTTCTCTGGCGACCTCAACATAAGTCGCATTTTTTCCCGGACTTGAACCGCAGAAGACGCACAATCGTTTCATGGCATTATTGACCCAGGTAACAGGATTACTCAGGTTGCTCCCTAGCTTGTGATTTGTGAATAAAGGGCGAGTATAACAACACATACCATCGCAATCGCCATAAAGACGTTGATCAGGCGCTGAGTACCGGGTGCCGGTGCAAGTCGTTTAAGGTTAACACCGGCCAGCAGCCAGATGACATGGATAGGGATCCAGATTGCATTGATGATTAAAAATTTGACAACCGTTTCAGTTATAAGTTGATCATAGCCGAATGCATAGCCTGAAAATAAAGTGGTATTAACGATATAAGCCTTGGGATTTATCGTCTGCAGAAGAATACCATCGATCACAGATGGGGCTTTTGTGGCCCTGATAAACTCTATTTTCGAGCCGGACAGTGCTATTCGTAACGCCATCCACATCAAATAAGCAGTAGATGCCACCAATAGCAGCGACCGTATCCAGGGAACAGAAAATACCAGCGCTGCCAGGCCTGTTACTACTGTCAGTGCAACGATGTTAGTACCGATGAATAACCCTGATATGTACCTTAATCCTGCTTGCTGACCGAAGGCTGCTCCTACCCCTGCGGTAGAAAGCACGCCCGGCCCGGGAGTAATGAGTAGTAAAAAAACTGAAGTGATAAAGAAAGACATACGGACCGACGCGGTGGCTGATATCTTAGTTTATACACTCTGATGCGACACGGCTATGCCATAGCCAGAATGGCCATTGTGTATTTCTGATGATGGTCTGGTAAGGGGGGGGAGGCTTGAGGTGCCGGCACAACTGTACACACTTATTCTATATTCAGCCTGCAATCAGCGGTTAAATCAGTGTGGAGAGAGTATGTGAGCCGTATGGGGAAACTACTAATCAGGAATGTCGTTGTTCAGATAAACGGGGAATATGGCTAAAGCTATCGTGATAAGCGCCGACAAAATAGGGTTAGGCGGATCTTTCAGTACAGTGTTTGATAAACACTGTGTCAGGCATTCATTATACTTATAAAACAACCGTTACCACAGCAATGCCGACGCTACTTGAGAGAATTCGGACTTATGCTACCGGTTTTAAATAGGTTTTATCGTGTTGCTCTGCTGTTATCGGTTACGCTTGCGGGCTGTGGCGGAGCAGATGGTCGCGGTGATCAAAAGGGTGTGTTTTTAGATAGTCCGGTGAGTGGTTTAAAGTATTCCACCGGGACTTTTGAAGGGATCACTGAAGACGATGGGTCCTTCTACTACACCGAAGGAGACGAGATTGTTTTCTCTATTGGCGAGTTATCCTTTCCGCCGGTAACGGGGGCATCAACCATTACGCCATTGGAAATCGCTCAGGTTGATGATGTAGAAAATGAAAAAGTGGTCAATTTACTGCGTTTGTTGCAGTCTATTGATCAGGATCAGAATCCCGGTAACGGTATTGTTATCCCGGAAGAGGCACACGATAAAGTATCGATTTCCCGTCTGTCGTTTGATGGCAGTATCGATACGGAAGATTTTTTAAAAAGTATTATCACGCAGGTTTATTCGGCCAACAGAACGCTTGTTGATAAGCAGAGTGCAGTTGAGCACTTTGTCGATACACTGAGCAAACACGCATCTGGCGACACACCGGATCCGCAGGTAAATTCACTTGCTTTTTTGGTGGCGTCCGGCGAAGACTATGATGGCGACTTCCTCTCCGTTCAGGACTCGCAATATGCGTTAAACATGGACGGTCACTGGGAAAGTGGCGTTGCGGTGCAAACACACAATATTCTGCGATTAAAATCTGATCATGGTGTTAGTCGTTTTGTAACTGCCAGGTCTGCCGACGGGCAGTCAGAGTTTTGTATCAGCAGTCGACCCATGCGCATGGATGAATGTCAGGCAGGGGCACGATTGTTTAGCGTGTACCACGATGAAAAGGCGGCAAAAGCGCATAAAGAGTCTGTTGCGACTGCGGTTGTGGAAGTAGATGAACCAGATATTGGAGCCGCGCAATCACAGGAGACAGACCCTGAATCTGAATCAGTTGCATCCGGAGAGCGGCCCGGCGATGCCAATGGAACAGATACATCCTCTCAGGAAGAGAATGCCCAGAGTCCGGGAGACGGCACGTCTAATCAGACTAATGCAAATAACGTCGGTGCATCCACTGAATTCGAGAACACTGGCGGCAGTAATAACAGCAGCGGCAATTCCAGTAGTAGTGAAAACAATGCGGGCACGTCAGGCAGCGGTGTAGAGATCATCCGCGTTACAACCAATTGCCCATCGTCCGTCAGAGCGCCGGCTCAATTTTCAGTGTTTGCAGAAGAGCCGGCCGGTTGCAAGTGGACAAGCTTTGATACACCGCCCTGGGCGTGGACGCCAGCAGCGGCCTATAACAGCGATACCAACACGATCACCGTCAATGAAGGCGGAGTTTACTCGGGTGAATTTTCCCATATGTGTACTGATCAGAGTAGCGGCAAGGTAGTTAAAGTGAACGCATCATGTGGATTTGTGGCGGACTCTGCACCCGTTCCTGCAGATATTACCGATTTGTTTTTTATTACCGGGCAGTCGAACGCTGCAGGACTTGAAACAAGCTATGATGCGACTGTTGATATTGCTGACAGTCACGTCTTTGCTTACACCGACAACGGCTGGCAGGTTGCAGATTTGCATCAGAACTGGGAGTTGTCTGTACCCGGAAATTTTTCGGGTACTAACCCTGAACGCATGCCCTATAACCACATTGGATTCCAACTGACTAAAGCGATTTCAGAAAAGTCTGATCGGGTTGTCGGACTGGTTGTCTTAACGGCACCGGGTGAGGGAATCAGCCACTGGGACTACAACAGCGAGTTTTTTACAGAAATCAGACAAAAAGCAACCTTGGCGCTTAACGCGCTGCCGCACAAAAGTGAATTTGATGCAATGATATGGATGCAGGGGGAGACAGACTGGCTGTTTGAAGGGACGGCTGACCCGGGGGCAACCGGGTTTATAGATCAAACCAGCGAGGAATACAAGAATTATTACCCGAACAAGTTATTTCAGCTGATGAGTAATTTGCGTGGTGAAAGCTGGTTTCGCTTTGATGGACGATTCGTTTGTGCGGAAACTAAGAAGGCATCGCTGAACGGGCATTTAATGGCGCTAAATTCAGACGATGACCCTTATTCCGGATGTGCAGCTGCGTCAGACCTGCCGACACGTATGACTGACCCTTACGGCAATCACTTTTCCGCAGAGTCGTTTCGTACCCTGGGAAAACGTCTTGCCGATGTTTATCTTTCTATGGATGAATAGCGCTCGTGCCGGTAGCAAGCTGTTTACCGGGCTTGCTACCGGTTAGCCGTATCAAAAATGGTGGAATCGGTTGTTAGCCATTCCGTCCACCTTGGCAGCGTTATATTCACTCACAAGAAACAGCATTTGCCTTACAGCCGATTTTGCCAAGGCAATAAGAACTAACACTGACGTACTGGAAGTTGTCTGGTGACCAAACGGTATCCGGTCGCCATACATTGCCAGCGAGAGATCATCGGGATCGTTCTATTTTTGTGCTTCGGCTGAGGCGTTATAAGCCTGTTGCCTTTGTCGCTCGGGTATAGGGTGCTGGATTCTTTGGAATGCAGCTGAATGACTTTGGGCGCTTTCGCCAACTGGGGGAAGCCGGGACTCTATGAAGGTTTAGTCTCATTGATGAGGATTATTGATCATAGTACTGACAGCTTGTACTTCGATGCTCAATGAGTATTGGCTGCTGTCGAGCCCCACGCAAGTTGGCCAAGGTGTGCCAGTTCCCTGCCAGAGAACTAATCTTTACCATAAGCCGGTGTAAGTGGCTAAGCCTGTTTTCTATTAGTGTCGCTCTAAATACGAGGTGTTTCGGTAAATTTAGAGTTTGCGATGAATGATACGTATTTTCAGCAACTCAATCAGCATGGTTATCGAGTCACTGACGGGTGAAATGGTAGAGCGTGAGTCGTGTTTCCATTCAACCGCCACTTCAGTGATTCTGCACCCGAGCTTTTTTGCGATATGTAAATGCTCGACATCGAAGCAAAAGCCATAGGTTTTTTGCTGTGCAGCAATTTTACGTGCAGCGTCTCTTGTATAAGCTTTGAATCCGCACTGACTGTCTTTCACTTCTAGTAGCCGTGTTAATCGCGCAATGAAATTAAACGTTCGACTCATAACAGATCGCCCGATCCCTCTGCCGCTGACCGTTGAGTCTTTCAGATGACGCGAGCCGATAACGACATCGTATCCTTCATAGACTTTTTCCAATAGTTTGTCTATTTCAGAAATAGGGGTGGAGCAATCTGCATCCGTAAATACAATGATATCGCCGTCTGCTTTCAGCAGACCTTTTGCGATTGAATAACCCTTACCTACGTTTTTAACATTTTCTTCGAGTACACCAACGTTCTGCGAATTGAATTCTGAGCCGTAAATGTCGACGAATTTGACCACCTCGGTCGTCAAATCGCTACTGCCGTCGTCAACTACCATGACGTTCGAGCGGTAGCTCTGTTTTTCCAGATAGTCTTTAATGTCATAGAGCGAAGCGGCAATTCTCTCCTGCTCGTTATAAACCGGTACAACAACGGTAACACTAGGCAGTGTGGTTTTGTTCATGTCGTATCCGCTCGCCATTGTTGTTTTTCTGCGCAGATATAGTCACCCCGAGGATGATCAATGACAATCCAATTGTCTTGTTCCAGCTGAGCTCTTCACCGAGACCCGGCCAAAAGAATGCACCCAGATACACCAGCAGATAACCTATGCTCAATAGAGGATAGGCAAAGCTCAGATCGTAGCGTTTAAGTGCAAAAATCCATGAAAGCATTGCAATTGCGTAGCAGAAAAGACCGAATATCAGCGGTCCGTTCGGTATGAAGGAGTTCATGTCCTGCACACCGATTTTCATCGAGAGCTGCGCAACAGCGCCTCCGCAGATTGAAATTAACAGTGCACACAGGCTTTGCATTTTTATTCAGCCTGTGAACAGAAGGGTGAGGCCGGCCATGATAATGCCGGATCCTAGAACACGATGCACAGGGATGACTTCTCCCAATTTCCACCGTGCCAGAAGCTGCACGAGAATGAAATTCATACTCAGTAGCGGGTAGGCGATACTGACATCCAGACGTCTCAGTACCAACAACCAAATGGCCATGCCGAATCCTAAAAGAAAGACGCTCTTGATAAAGGACAAGTTAAAAAAAACCGAGCTTTGTCCCGCGGCATTGAGTTCAAGCGCTGCCTGCTTCTGCAGCAGCTGTGCGTAGCTCGTGCACAGAATTGTCAATGCGACCAACGTCAATGTTGTTACGGTCAATGTCACCAACGGCACCTTTGCCCTGTCATCTAGTTACTGTCGGCGGCTTGCATTGTTGGTGAATACCTCACCGTTGCCTGACTACACCAATATGTGAGGCATGTCAGGTAACGCGATTAATCAGCTAAAGCGAAGTCTATGCGTCGGCTCAGGAATCATCCAGATCGGCCAGGGGCATCGAGGTGAGCTTGTATAGACTGATATGTCCCCTGGTATGGGTCGTCATCACCGACGACAGACTGTATTCGCTATTGTATTCAAGCTCATAGCCACGTTGAGACAGTATCTCTCGAAGCGTCATATTGTGCTCAGGGTGGATGGCGTCTGTCAGCAATACGTAGTTGAATTTGCGGTCCCACACAGCATCCTGTACGTCCTGTAGCGTGTATTGTCCATCCTGGTCATTATCAAGCCAGGTGGTTTCCCTGATATCTTCCTGCGGAAGTACGTCAAATTTGAGGTAACGAAAAAGATAAGGGTCTTCACTCAGGACAGTGCCCTTCACTTCTTTTGAATCCAGATGCGCCAGTAACTCGGAAACATCCGGGTAACCACGCTGTGTTTCGCGCAATTGGTTGATGTTTGTCAGTAGATATACCACCAAAAACACAGCAAGAATCGGCATTCGGAACTGGAAAATTCTGGAGGTGCGCCAGGGCTTTGCATAAGCAACCAGTGTCAGGAGCCAGGCTGCACAAAGTGCTAAAAACAAGTTCGCGTAGTTCAAATGCTTATAAAGGGATATCAGATTGCGGCCCTGAAAGTGGTACAAAAACAGTGGCATACTGAACACAATGAGTATGCTGATTACGCTAAAGGCCCGTTTCCCGTCTTCTTCTTTGTTGGATCGGGCGTGTATCAGGGCCAGTATGGCCGGTAACAGTAACAGCCAGGTCTGGTTCAACGATCTGGAAATAATTTCCTTGTAAGTCGAATTTGCGCCATGAATGCCGCTGATTTGAACCTCGTAAAGTACCTTAAGTTCCTCCCAGTGCAGCCATAGGTGAGCGCATAACCCGAGACCGGTGATCACGCAAAACAGCAGAAACGCTCTGAGCGAAATAAATAACAGCGCGCCTGCGATAAAGGGTACATAGGCAATGGTGGTGTACTTGGATAGTACGGCAAGCAGTACGAGCAGTGATCCCGTTACCGTCAGGATGATTTGTTGCTTTTCGG
>JAHDHK010000127.1:0-7002 GCA_020631335.1 Chromatiales bacterium | reverse complement strand
AATTTGTTGCGACTTGCACCGGCACCATATACCAGTGGAGCCAGTGCGAGGGAAAACAGAGCAAAGCTAACGGAGTCGTATGTCGCTATTTTACTGGCAAAAATGTGACTGGAGTGAGCAGCTAACAGCAGTAACGCGCAAAGCGCCGTAGGCCTGGAATGCCACAGAGCCATGCCGAGTGCATAGACACCTGCAAGTGAAATTAACCCCAGCAGTGCTGCGGCGACTCTCGCACCGGTCAGCCCGCCAAACCATTGATCAGCAATGCCGAACAGATACCAGTTAAAGTCAGCACCGAAAATATAAGTGTAGGTCGGCCACTCCAGCCCCTCGAGCAACGATCTGCCAACGAACAGATAATCGTATTCATCCATGTGCCCCGCGCGAAAATCCAGCAATAGCCGTTGAACAACACTGAAGACAAGCATCGCGGCAATGGCCGTGAACAGCAGTGCTGTCCCGCGAGGGCGATTTTGTTTTAACCCGGTCTGCAGACCTTTGTACATTTGCAGCATAAGGAGTCTATCGGCGGATTTGTGTGCCTCTTCATATTGCGGGGGTATAAGATCGTTTTTTTAGCCTTCTCATTAAAAAACGGGCAGGGTGGATGGCCTGTTTGATGGATTCGCCTATTACTTGTCCGCCGAAAATAATGTCGGCGAGACATTCAGCGGTGTAGAGCGCCTGGACCAGGCCTCGTGACCCAAGCCCGGCCATGACGTACAGGCCCGCTTCATACTGGCCCGCCGGGAAATCCTGCTGTCGCCTGCCATGGTGGAGCTCGCGGTAAGCTGTGGCATAGTGATTTAAATCGGGCACCGCCCCGGCCACGGGCATATGGTCGGGCGTAGTACAACGGATTCCGCACCATGCGCTAACCGGTTGATTACTGGCTACTGGAAAGTACTGCAGACAACGCTGCAGATTTTTTTCGGTATCGGCACTGCGCAATATTTCAGTTGTCTCACCGCGGTGGAATGTCGCACCCGACCACACGCCATTATTGGCAGGAACAAGGTAACCTCTATTGCAAATCACCGGCCCCGAAGTGCTGCAGCTGAAGTGATTGATTTGTCCGGCCACTGAAAAAAATGGTTGATCGGGTAGCAATTTATTGATGCCCATCGCATTGGCTAGCACGAGCAGTTGCCCGGTACCCAGCGTTTGTTGATCGTTGCCTTTTACCGACCAAAGACCATCAGTTTTATTAATCGAATTTATTGCAACATTCGTCCGGCAGTGAATGTTGCGGTGTTTAATCCATCGTTTGCAGAGTTCAGCCGGGCGGATGGCGCCTGCATCAGGTGAAAAAAGTGAGTGCGGGGGAGTGTGTGTGTTGTTGTCAGCTGTGGAATGGCGCTGCCAGTAGAGGGACTGCCTGATGTCAGTGTCACTGCGTATCGTTTGGTACAGACCCCGGGTCTGTATAGCTATGCGTTCATTTGCCAGCGTCTCCAGCAGACGTTCGAAGCAAGTGTTGATGAACCTTTGTTCTGTCGACGGGTGCAGTGATACATACGGTTTGAAGATCGCCGTCGGTACTGACGATGCTCCAGCGGCTATACCTGAAGAGGCATCAAACACGGTGCAGCGCATACCTTTGTCGGCAAGCGTTTTTGCTATTGCACAGCCGGCCAGGCCGGCACCGATAATCAGTGCGTGATCGGACTGCTTAAATGTATACGACGGCGCTTCAAGTCCGACCGAGCGGTGAGGGTCAATTCGCAGGGGCGTAGTTGTCGGAGACATACTGACGCACTATGTCCTGAAATTCGTGTGCAATATTGTCTCCCTTGAGCGTTACTGTTTTTTCTCCGTCTACATACACGGGGGCAACCGGTCTTTCGCCGGTACCCGGCAGGCTGATGCCAATGTTGGCATGCTTACTTTCTCCCGGACCATTGACCACACACCCCATTACCGCGACCGTCATGTCTTCGACGCCACGGTGGGTTTTGCGCCACTGAGGCATTGCCTCCCGCAGGTAGGATTGAATATCTTCCGCCAGTTGTTGAAACACTGTGCTGGTGGTTCGTCCACACCCGGGGCAGGCGGTCACCATGGGGGTGAACGACCGTATCCCCATGGTTTGTAGAATTTCCTGAGCGACAGTGACTTCTTTCGTGCGGTCTCCATCAGGCTCCGGGGTCAGTGAGATTCTTATGGTGTCGCCGATCCCCTGCTGCAGCAGTACGCCCAACGCCGCGGTGGAGGCGACAATCCCTTTACTGCCCATGCCGGCCTCGGTCAGGCCCAAATGCAGGGCGTAATCGCAGGTAGCAGCGAGCTTCTGGTAAACGTTGATTAAATCCTGGACCCTGCTCATCTTGCAGCTGATGATAATTCTGTCGGCCGGCAAGCCTATTTGTTCGGCTGCCTGTGCACTTTCCAGCGCCGAGCGTATCACTGCGTCGCGATAAATCTGCGTCAGCGGCAGCGGCTGAGCAGCCGCGGCATTCTCATCGAGCATCCGGGCCAGTAATTCCTGATCGAGGCTGCCCCAGTTTGCACCGATGCGTACCGGTTTATCGAGTCGGGCTGCGATTTCGATCATTGATGCAAACTGCTCATCCCGCTTTTTACCCTTGCCGACGTTACCCGGATTAATGCGAAATTTGGACAACGCCTGTGCACAATCTGGGTGGTTGGTCAGCAGTTTGTGTCCGTTGAAATGAAAGTCTCCGACCAGCGGCACATGACAATCCATTGCTGCCAGACGCTCGCGGATTTCGGGTACCGCGCGAGCGGCATCATCATTGTTAACAGTAATGCGAACGAGTTCCGAACCGGCACGAGCCAGATCTGCGACTTGCATCGCGGTGCGGACGACATCTGCGGTGTCTGTGTTCGTCATTGATTGCACGACAACCGGGCTCTGACCGCCGATTACCGTGTTTTCAACCCGGACGCCGTTCGTACGTTTGCGTACTATCATATTTCTGGAATAATCCGCGATGGTGGCACTATGGAGCTGGAAATTGTACTGTAAGGCCACTACGTTGAGGGCTGGTGGCGAATATTTGGCTCGCCATCACAAATGCTGGAGCTCAAACCACAATGGGTAGTACCCAGGGTAGATCAAGAATCGAATTCTAAAACAGTATGGGCAACTTTACACCACTTCGAGAAATAGGCGAACGCGAGCAGCAGATCTTTCGTTTGCTCGTGGAGCAATACATACAGGATGGCACGCCGGTGGGGTCCCGTACGTTGTCGAAGATGCCCGGTGTATCAGTCAGCGCGGCTTCCGTTCGAAATGTACTGGGTGACCTCGAAGAAATCGGTCTGCTGGCTGCGCCTCATACCTCTGCCGGACGAGTGCCGACCTGTGACGGCTTTCGCCTGTTCGTCGATACCATGCTCGAGGTGCAGCCCATAGGGGAGTCGGACTTGTGTGATCTCAAGAATCGGCTCACGCCTGATCAGGACGACAAAGCCCTGTTAAAACACGCGACGAATTATCTGTCCCAGTTTACCAACATGGCTGGTGTAGTCACTTTGCCCAAGCGCGGTGCTACCATATTTCGCCAAATCGAATTTCTGCCATTATCCGAGCATCGCGTGCTGGTGATCCTGGTGGTCAACGAAAAGAACGTGCAAAACCGGATCCTGACTCTGGATCGCGACTACGCTTCCGACGAGCTCCAGGAGATCGCCAATTTTCTGAATCAGCAGTATGCGGGTAAAGACCTGGTATCGGTACGTGACTCAATTCGCTCTGAGCTGGAAAAAACCCGTGCCGACATGAATGAACAAATGCAGCACATGATCGCCATGGCCGGTCGGGTATTCGATCACGATGAAGACGTCTCGGAAGAAGATGTCATAGTGGCTGGCCAAACTAACCTGATGAATTTCAGCGAGCTGTCAGATGTGCAGAATCTTCGCGATCTGTTCGACGCCTTTGCTGAAAAACGCGACATCTACCACGTGCTGGAGCGTTGCGTTTCCGCAGACGGGGTACAGATCTATATCGGGCAGGAAGCCGGTTACGATATACTGGAGATGTGCAGCCTGGTAACCTCGACTTATGAGGTGAATGGCGAGGTAGTCGGAATCCTCGGTGTGGTCGGGCCGACACGCATGGCCTACGATCGAGTCGTACCAGCGGTAGACGTGACATCGAAGCTCATCACTGCCGCCTTGAATTCCAGCTCCTAGACTTCATATACAGCGTCGGCTGGCGTTGCCAGATATTTCCACCTACTTTTATTAACTTTCAATTCCATGGGAGAACCTGGATGTCGCGAGAAAAAGCGTCTGCGGATCCGGTACAAGACAGTCAGAGCAGCGAGCAAGAGATGCCGGATAACAGCAATGCAGAAGCACAAGCCGCTGCAGAACCCGTTGATGAGGACACTCAAAACGCAGCGGATTCGGAAAGTCCTGAAAATACCGACGACGATATCGATGCGTTGAAAGCTCAGCTTGATGAGGCAAATCAGAAAGCCGAGCAGCACTGGGATGCTGTGCTTCGTACCCGTGCCGAAATGGACAACCTGCGCAAACGACAAAGCCGGGAGCTGGAAAATGCCCATAAATATGCGCTGGATAAAATAGCCATCGAGCTATTGCCTGTGCGCGATACGCTGGAAATGGGGGTGGCAGCTGCAGCGGAAGAGGCAGATCTGACAAAAATTGCCGAAGGTACCGAGTTGACGCTGAAAATGCTCACCCAGGCCTTAGAGAAATTTCACATTGCCGAGGTTGATCCCGTCGGACAAAAATTTGACCCTGATTTACATCAGGCGATCAGCATGCAGGAAGGTACGGATCAGCCTGCAAACACGGTATTAAGCGTCATGCAGAAAGGTTATACCCTCAACGACCGGCTGCTGCGACCCGCCATGGTAATCATCGCAAAATAACCATGTATTTTGTGTTGAATTAACCAAACCCAGCCTTACTTTAGCTAACATCTAAGAACAACTCTGCGTCATGCAGTTTCGGAGACTCCAGTCATGGGTAAAATAATCGGTATAGACCTGGGCACCACGAACTCGTGTGTGGCCGTGATGGAAGGCGACGCGCCCAGGGTCATTGAAAATTCAGAAGGGGACCGCACCACCCCGTCAATCGTTGCATTCGCTGACGAAGACGAAGTCCTTGTCGGTCAACCGGCAAAACGGCAAGCGGTTACCAATCCGACTAACACCTTATATGCGGTCAAGCGACTGATCGGTCGCCGATTTGATGAACAAGCCGTCCAGAAGGACATCGAGCTTGTGCCCTACAACATTGTTAAGGCCGATAACGGCGATGCGTGGGTCGAGGCAAACGGCAAGAAGATGGCGCCACCGGAGGTGTCTGCACGTGTGCTGATGAAAATGAAGCAAACTGCAGAAGATTATCTCGGTGAAACCGTCACCGAGGCAGTCATTACTGTGCCTGCCTATTTTAACGACTCGCAGCGTCAGGCCACCAAAGATGCAGGCAAGATTGCCGGTCTGGAAGTGAAAAGAATCATTAACGAGCCAACTGCGGCGGCGCTCGCCTACGGGCTGGATAAAAAGCGCGGTGATGCAAAGATCGCCGTGTTCGATCTCGGTGGCGGTACGTTTGACATCTCCATCATCGAAATTGCTGAAATTGACGGCGAGCATCAATTCGAAGTGCTCTCTACCAACGGTGATACCTTTCTGGGTGGTGAAGACTTTGACAATCGTCTGATCGACTACCTGGCGGATGAATTCAAAAAGGAAAACGGTGTCGACCTGCATAACGATCCGCTGGCACTGCAGCGTCTC
This sequence comes from Chromatiales bacterium, assembly GCA_020631335.1. GTDB lineage: Bacteria > Pseudomonadota > Gammaproteobacteria > Granulosicoccales > Granulosicoccaceae. The sequence continues at coordinate 1,255 of JAHDHK010000127.1, read as the reverse complement.
AAAGAAGCCGCAGAAAAAGCGAAGATCGAGTTGTCTTCAGGTCAGCAGACCGATGTCAATCTGCCTTACATCACAGCAGATGCCTCAGGTCCAAAGCACCTTAATCTCAAAATTACCCGCGCCAAACTTGAATCTCTGGTTGACGATCTGATCAAGCGGACGATCGAACCGTGCAAAGTGGCGTTGAAAGATGCAGGATTCAGCGCATCGGATATCGACGATGTGATACTCGTCGGTGGCCAGACACGTATGCCCAAGGTCTTTGATGAAGTAAAAGACTTCTTCGGCAAAGAACCGCGAAGAGACGTCAACCCGGATGAGGCAGTTGCCATGGGCGCTGCCATTCAGGCAGGTGTTCTGGGCGGTGATGTGAAAGATGTACTGCTGCTCGATGTGACACCTCTGTCGCTTGGTATCGAAACCATGGGTGGTGTGATGACCAAACTCATCGAGAAAAACACCACTATTCCAACCAAAGCCCAGCAGGTTTTCTCAACTGCCGATGACAACCAGACCGCGGTGACCGTGCATGTCCTTCAGGGGGAGCGCGAAATGGCTTCGGGTAACAAGTCGCTCGGTAAGTTTGACCTGTCGGATATTCCACCGGCACCGCGTGGCATGCCGCAGATTGAAGTCGCTTTCGACATTGATGCAAACGGTATTCTTAACGTGTCTGCCAAAGACAAGGCAACCGGTAAAGAGCAGTCGATTGTGATCAAGGCGTCCAGCGGACTGAGTGATGAAGAAGTTGAAGCAATGGTGAAAGATGCCGAGGCTCACGCAGAGGAAGACCGCAAGCTCAAGGAGCTGGTCGACGTGCGTAATCAGGCCGAAAACATGATCCACGCTACTGAAAAGTCGCTGACGGATCTTGGTGAGCAGGTCACCGAAGACGAAAAGAAAGAAGTTGAATCTCGCATTGCCGATTTGCGTGAAGTGCTGAAAGGAGAAGACAAGGACGCAATAGAAGCTAAACTTCAGGCACTGACTGAGTCTTCCGGCAAGATTGCTGAAAAAGCTTACGCACAGGCGCAGGCAGCTGGTGGTGACGCAGGCGGCGATGCTGCAGGTGGTGCTGATGCATCAGCAGGCGATGATGTTGTCGATGCCGAGTTCGAAGAAGTCAAAGACGACAACAACAAGTAACTGACGACGACCAACCTCAACCATTGGTCGTTATTTAAAGTGACTTACCAGATCCGGGGCGCTGATCGTGCCCCGGATTTTTGCATTTACAGGCGATAGATTCATGGCG
>JAHDHK010000126.1:6384-15768 GCA_020631335.1 Chromatiales bacterium | reverse complement strand
ACCGGGATCGAGCAATAAAACCCTTTTTCACGCTGAAAACTTCTAATCCGTCATCGCAGATTCACAATTAGCACGGTTGGTCATAATTTCCTGCCGATCTCTGTGGGTTAGCGCTCATTCTAATGTCTATACAGGATTACATTTGCCGATCCCACAAGGGAATGTGGGTGATTTGTGTTAATTCCAAGGAGTATTGTGTGAAGCATTCAATGACGATGTCAGGTGTCTCAGTTCATAAACAGAGCCGCTCCCTTCTAAAATATTTTTCAATAGTGATTGGCGTTCTCGCACTCAGTGCCTGCGTTGAACGCGAACCGGTTCAAATCAACACAACAGGTAACGAATCGGCACCTCTAGCACAGGCAGCGCTGTCTAACGAGAAAGAACTCTCATTTCAACTGAATCTAAGTGCACAGTTGGACAGACAAATAAACGCTAACACATCAACCACCAGAAGCATCAAGGCGCTCGCACCGGGTGTAATGACCGGCAACATGCATATCGAAAATATGGACACCGGTGAGACAGAATCCCGACCATGGGTTATTGAACTCAATGGTGACCCTTTCCCTGACGTCAACTCGATAACAGCGACAGCGCTCAACCCGGGTTTGTATACATTTACGCTGACAGTCTCACGCAATGGTCAGCAGTACATCGGCTCCACCATTCATCAGGTTTCCAATACCGGCAGCCAGAATGATGTGCCAATGACGATCCGACCGGTTATCGGGGATACCTTTATAGACCCCTCCATCACCGAATCGCTTATCGAATTCGGCTTCAGCTACTCAGCTGCTGAAATCAACACTGCCGGCCTCATTGAACCGGGCATTTCAATATCTGTTGACGGTCAGCCGGAACAGCTTTTCCTGCTCAACCCCACTACCGGATTATCGGATGGCTTATTTTTCGTCAATCTGGTACCCGGAGACTATCACATCCAACTTAAATTCTTTGATGCCGGGATACAGGTCGGGGAATCATCGCTTGATCAGGAACAGGTAACAGTAACGGGCGGGCTGGATATCAACATGGACATTGTACCTGTCTATGGTGAAATCAACTTTGATTTCTTTACCGAAGGATCAAATGCAACATTCGATGTGCAGATACCTGCAGACGTAGTCGATGAAGTCGGCGGCCTCAGCAATCTAACGACAATACTGCGCATCACCGGTGCCACAACACCATTCTTTGAAACACCGCTTGCGGTTTCGTCTTCCGGTGGCACAACTTACAGTGCCAGCGCTACGATGCCTAATCTCAATTATGGCGATATCACCTACGAGATAAAGTTCATCGACAACACAAGAGGCGAAGAGATTGGCCAGTGTGTAGGCACTTCCACGCTAAGTGTGTTCGGGAGAACGGCTTCCTGCCCGGTATTGCTGGAACGCCGCTCGGTAGTCACAGGCACACTACTATCCAAATTAGGTATCAATGTGCTGGATGATACAGGCCATGCACTGCCCGGCGCTATTGTCAGTATTGATGGCATAGAGGCTGGTATCACCGGAGGTTCCACTCTGGCTACACCCGGATATACCCGACTGAATGTTGAGCCCGGACAACGATTGATCAGAGCAGAATTCGGGTCGGAATATGGCGAGGTCTTATACGATTCAATTCCGTTAAGCGTCACCAGTATCAACCTGATGATGGGAGACAGAGTAAACACCAGTGCGGACATATTCTCGGATAATTTCGCAGGTACTCAGACCGGTATCGCCTCGCCAATGAGCTACATGTTCGGATGCAATGGGTCGGGTGATCCGGCCTACACCCACGATAACAACGGTAAGCTTGAACTCATGTCGCAATTCACCGATTCGGAGTTCAACTACTGCACAGCCACGAGCGCTGTGACAGTGGATGATTTCAACCATCCGGAAATTATCGATGCAGGTGGATTTCAGGTATCTGTAGATATCGCCTGGTCAGACGATGCAACCAGTGGTTTTGCGATAGGTCTGGGTGAAGATCCTATCTCCAATCCGCAAAACTTCAACCCGATCCCGTCATTAGATGCCATGGTTGATGTGCTGGACAACGAGGTCGTGGTTAGACTATTTGACAACGGCTCTATCATTTCGGTCAATTCGCTGACCACCGGAGTTCCAATATCATTGTTAGAAAATGTCACTCTTGATGTGGAAACAGATGATTTTGGTCCCTCGACCCAGGCCACATTGACAGTCATCGTGAACGGCACCTCGATTGCCCCGCTGGACTTCACCTGGGACGGCGGCCCCAATCATATTGAATTAAGAGGCGGTACTACCGGGATGGAACCCGCGATGGTGGCCATTGACAATCTGGTTGTGCGACCGAGGTAAAAAACAGCACATCTGAACAACAACGGGGTTGTGCAATGACGCGCAACCCTGCTTACGTGAATGTTGAGCCTATTGCTTCGGGTAAGGCTTCAGCCCGAGCAGGATCTCAGCCCGTGGCTGCAACGGCTGTACAGCCAGCGTGTTGTCTGTAAATCGATCAAGGCTTTCAACCACCTTTGCGTATACCGACTGCCGATCCTGACTGGTATCAATCTCAACACAGCAGTTTTCTTTTTTGAAGAAATCGACGGTCGGGAGTGTCTCTGCTTTAAAAGTATCGAACCTCAGTCTCAGACTTTGTAAGTTATCATCACTTCTGCCCGAGTATTTCGCACGACCCTTTACACGCCGCTCCAGCTCATCATAAGGGCATTCGAAATACAGCATTGTCGGTAACGCTATATCACCACCGAAATGCTCGTGCCAGCCCTTCATATTATTCAGAGATCGGGGAAACCCATCCAACAGAAAATTATTTCTACCTGTCGTTCGAGTGATTCTTTCCATCGACTCTTTGAGTAAACGCATCATAATATCGTTCGGTACTAACTCACCGGCATCAATGTACTTTTTTATTTCCACTGCCTGCGGGCCTTCTGAGCCAAGCTCTGCACGCAGGAGATCACCGGTGGATAAATGTGTCCAGCCAAGCTGAATTTCGGCCAGCTCACACATCGTGCCTTTGCCACTCCCCGGACCACCGATAACAAACACTACATTAGGCTCCGGACAGGGCTGCCTGGGGTCGAAATGGTGGATAGTGACTGATGGTGCCGGTGCGACCCCCTTTTTATACACATGCCATTCACGATCAACCGGCGGAAGCGCATCATCACAGGTGCAATCGTACGCCAGGTGACCATCAAGCCGGCAGATTCTCCATGATCGATAGCTATTTGAGTACGATAACGCGGGGCTTCGGGCAGATTTTCCATCAGCGCGATCCCAGGCCATTTTGCCGTTCCAATACCCCGGACTCGATAAAGTTCCTGACTCCGACGTGGCGGGTTCAGCTTCAGACGGCACAAACAAGCCATCGACTTCTGGAATGCCGGCACCAGACACTTCAACATATAAAGTATTGGGAGGCATTTCACTGGTGTCTGACATATCGCGCTCGAATTGGGAAAGTAGGGTTTATTCTAACGCTGCCACTCCACGGGTCGCTATGACCAAATAGACCGGATTCCCGATTTGACTTTGGTAACTGCTCAAAAGATCAAGTCAAAAGGACGCTTTGTCACTGACGATTCACATCAGCGTGCAAACTGCCCTGACTGTGTTCAGCCACCGGTCAACCATTAAAAAAAGTGTGAGTCTACATTGAGTGCCGGCGCACCGGGTAGATTCCAGTCATGGCAACAACAAAGGCAAATCTACTGTCACTGCACATACGTTTAAGCTGATTATTTCCCTGCGGTAGCACCACCGTCAATAACCAGCGATTCTCCAGTAATAAACCGGGCATCATCGCTGGCCAGATACATAATCGCGGCAGCGATTTCTGCCGCGGTTGCTACACGCTTTAAAGGATAGCTCTGGCGCTGTTGCTGCATACCTTTATCCTGATCACCTTCGATAGCAAACCCTTCTCTGGCCATTTGCGTATCAACCACACCGGGACAGACCGAGTTGACTCTTACCTGCGGTGCCAGCTCCATTGCCATCGAGCGCGTCAGATTAACGATGGCACCTTTAGAAGCACAGTAGGCAGTACTGCCTCCATAACCGTTGATACCTGACTCCGACCCAAGATGCACGATACAACCTCTATTCTTTCTGAGTGCATCCGAGGCAGCACGTGAACAGAAATAACTGCCGCCGACATTGGTATCCATGATACGCCTCCAGACACTTTCATCGGTATCTTCGATTGAGGCTGGCTGGAAAACACCGGCACTGTTAACCAGAACATCCAGTCCCTGCAGCCAGTCCAGGGCCGTTTGAACAATCCGCTGACAATCCTCGACCAGCGACACATCACCAGCGACACCGAAGAGCCCGGGGCACGCAAAGTCTTCAATTACTGCATCTACTGAGTGCTGAGTCCGTCCGGATACAACAACATGGGCGCCCTCTGCCAAAAACTTTTCCGCCGTGGCTTTACCAATACCGCGAGTGCCCCCGGTAATGAGTACTTTTTTCTCGTTGAAGCGCCCCATACAAATCTCTTGTCTCGGTTCAGCATTACTATCAGCGTTTAATGACCTGTGCACGACAGTCGGGCTGATACCCAGTGAAGTGTCTGGGTCAGTTAGTCGCTGACGATCCTCTGATTAGCAATTGGTTACTGGTCTTCTGACTACGCTACCATACCGGGTACAGCCGTGGGGAGTAGAACCTATACTAATACGATTCGCCCAGCCGCCTTTCAAGCTCAGCCATAGCTCGAACAGATAAATCCCTATACACGTATAGCAGTGTATTAATATCCCTGGTGCACCAGCTTTTTAGTTAAAGCGATGCTTTCGGGTGCCGGGACTGAACTCACCATGCGCTCAGCGAGCAGAAAATTAGCGTATTCTAAAGCTTACATACGCACCGTAAGTAGGGCCGCCGTACGCTCTGCCGGTATCACTGTCAACGTAATCAGCTCTGCCAATCGCCTCGGCACCTATGGTAAAGCTGGAACCATCGTTATATTCGAGCATCAGTTTCGGCATCACCAGAGGCTCAAATTCGAAGCTTGATCCGTCTACTCCTTTAACAGTTCCACCTGAATCTAAAAACAGTGCTGCACCGACCCCTATGACACCGAAATAGCGGATAATAGAGCCCTGGCCGATAAGACCGGCACTATGACCATCACCACCCTGATAACGTATACCTGCCCCCAACCGCAGCGAAGTACCACTTCCCCATGCGCTGACGGGAAAGGCATAGCCTCCCATTAACAGTGCGCCACTGCCGGCAGCATAGTCATCACCATCGGGGTTGTCAGCAATATCCTGTTCACCGAATGAACTGCCGAAGCTCCCGTACCAGCCCACGTGCCGATTGGTTATTGCACCGGACTCAGCCGGCACAACCAGCTCCATCCGGGGAGTGAGCGTTGCAGCCACCTCAATCGTGGTTGACTGACCCGCGACAGGTATACGTGCAATTGACCCGCCGATATCCACCGGAATCGGCATGTACGATGCCTCGGTGATGGTCTGCTTACTCGAAAGATAGTTCAGTGAAGAAGTAATAACCATAAAGCGGGATCCTGCCGGCACAGGGATCTCTTCATCGGTGGCATAACCAAAATAACCCGAACTTTCTATCTCACCGAAACCATCTGTTGTACGGAGCAGCTTGTATTCGGAATCGAGGAAAACCAGTATAGGGAAAAATATTCTCCCGTCGTGCATGATTGATCGAAGTCTCAACGAATACTGATCGCTTCTGTGAGGGAGTTCAAACCCGAACACAGGGTTTTCCTCCATCGCTGTTTTCACTATTACATGCGGTGCTTTGAGCAATAACTGATCATCATTACGCAACTGCTGATATTCAAGCGTTTGGTATTTTATATCCGGAATTGCAGGTTTCATCTCTGCGCTGACATCGGACACAATCAACAGACAGATCAGGAGCAGACTAACCGCAACACAGCTTGCCATTCTCGAACCACACATTACTACAATCCTTTTTCAACACATTTACTGCTTGATTTGTCAGCAAACTACGCACCTGATCAAATACCGATCGAACTGGAGTATGAGAACTACGGCATTTTTTACTAAAAAAATAATAAAACGCTGACGTTCATCATCAGCTGATAGAAAGCTATCCACCTGCCACACCAACATCAGTATTCTGTGAGGTAGAGAAATACCTCACATGACGAGCGATCAATCCAAAGGTAATAGTACGGGCATGTTCCGTCCAGGGGATACTTACTTGTCCCAGGCACTACAAAAATTCTGTGAACAGATTATGCCACTGATCAATAACCTCTGCGTCAGTCCAACACACTGCCCTGTCCATATTGATCTACAGTACACTCTTAAAGTGAATTGAAATCACAGCGCAGGCCGAAACATCTAACACGAAAATACCGACTCACCGCAGCACTTGTTTTTCGGCTTGTACTCAACGGTACGCAAAATTACTGTCTGTGGACTTGTTCCAGCCGCAAGGTAAAGGCTCTGCAGATGCATCTTAGATCGAAATGGTAATACGGGGTAGATAACGGCTGGCTGTAACTTGAGATATGTGATTACCGGGTGTCAAACGACGATCTGGTTATCAACTATGACAACAAAATCATCACGGCTGTTTCCGGTAGATCACTGAGGTACCCTTGCCTTTATCCAGAGTCAGTCGCATTTTATTTTCAGTAAGCTCAATCACAATGCAGTCACTGCCGAGATCAATATCACCAAGCTGGCTCTCTCGACAGAAGTATTCACCCTCCCACGCCCAGGTGCCTGACAAAGTCTTCCCTGAGAAGTTACCCTCAATGGTACCGTCACTCTTCGCGACAGATGCGCCCGCCTCGTCACCAAAGTACTGACCCACAACCCGTTTGGAGAATTCACCGGCATCTGTCACGTGGTGCCACTCGAATTCATTTAACCGGTATGCTGCTACTTTGCCGGCAAAGAGCAATGGTGCATAAACAACAGCATCATCCGGATCAGTGCCCACATCAGCAATACCACCTTCAGTTACTCCCAACAAACTCTTGTCTGTGTCACTGAAGTACCAAAGCTGACCGTTAAACGGACTGCTGGCTATGAAGCCGGTTGAAAAGGGTGCCAGCCCATCCCAGGTACCCATGAGACTCGTGTGACTTACCGGTTCTACTGCTTTGGTATCAAACGCTATACGAACCATTGTGCCATATTCGTCCGGTGTCAGATCCCGTGCAACACGCTCACCGATATTGCCCACGTACAAAGCATCCTGATGAACCAAAACCCCGTTGGGTGCCGGCAGTTGTTCCGACTCAACCCAGAGTTCAATCGTCTTATCAACTACCTTGTGAATACTCTTTCCAGCGAGTGCGGAAATGTAGATTTCACCATCTGTTGAAATATCGATGTCATTTAGCGATGTTGCTTCAGCTGATTTAAAGGTCTCTGTTATCTTCGCATTTTCAATATCAATTTTATGGACCTGTGACTGATCCACTACGTAGAGACTGCCGTCAAAAGCAGCCATGCCGGTGGGTGTCTGAATACCGTCTACCCACTTTAAGGCATCGAGGGTTCCATCCCGATTCAGTCGACTGATAAATCCGGGGGCTTCGTCGCCATTAACATTGGATACATAAATCCACGGGTGACCGGATATCGCAACCACCGATTCCGGCATGGCAAACCCATCAGCAGACCACTGGAGATCCAGTGAATAACCGACAGAGGACTGTGCAAAGCTACTGTGCGAAAACAGGGCTAGAGCCACTAAAGCAGCCAACCGGGGAAGTGAAACAAACATCGCCAAAGCTCCTGTGAGATTGAGCTTTAATTATTATGTTCGGCGAAGCAAATTTAATCGGGATTAACTTACAGACTCTATCCCGAAATCGCACATAGTCACAACAGATCGCCATAGCGTTCCAGATTCAACTCGTTAATACGCTTATCAACATAATCCAAAAACACGCGAACCCGGGGTGGCATAACACCCCCCGGCGGTCTGACAGACCAGATTTTCGGTTCGTCCAGTAAGCGATACTCCGGCATCACCAGGCACAAATCACCTGCACGAATATCCGGACCTGCATGCCACAAAGATGCAGGGGCTATCGCCACACCGGCTTTAACCCACTGTGCTATCGCCTCACCCAGATTCACAGTCACCGGGCTGGGTGGGTTTATGGTGTGCACCTGACCGTCCGGCCCAACCAGTTTCAGGCTGCGCTTACGCCCTACCTGCAGGCAAGGGTGCGATGCGAGTTCCTGAGCGGTTTGAGGTTCACCATGCTTATCGATATATTGCGGTGATGCCACCAGCCGAATGGGATTATCACTGATTCTCTTTGCCAGCAGACTGGAAGCCGCAAGGTTACCTACCCGGATGGCCAGGTCGTAGCCCTGCTCAACAATATCGACAACACCATCTGAAAAATGCAGCTCAAGCTCCAGCCCGGGATATTGCGCCAGAAACTCAGGCACAAATGGAATGATGTGGGTTTGTGCAAGTGTCGCTGATGTGGTCACACGTAACTTGCCGTTCAGCTCGTCAGCATCGGCAAGCGCGGTACGCGCATCTTCAACATTCTGGAGTATTTGCGTTGCGTACGACAGCAGCACTTCGCCGTCCGGCGTCAACGTTATCGAACGGGTGGTTCGATGAAAAAGAGTCACTCCCAGTTGCGTTTCAAGCTTTTGTATTCTCTGGCTGGCATTAGTCGCAGAATATCCAAGCGCTTCTCCCGCTCTTCCTATCGCACCCAGTGCCGCACTGCGAACAAAGAGTTCCAGATTATCAAGATCAATACTCATATGCCCAGTTTACCCGCAGAAAGTGGGATTCTGAATCCCGGGTTATACAGGTAGTGTCATCAGGCGTTCAACCATAACCTTGGTTAACCAAAAGTACGAGCGCCAAACATGAAGACTTACATCCTCGAGCAGGCCGGCGGGGTAGAGAACCTGAAGCTGGCAAATAGACAGATTCCGGGAATTTCAGCCAATGACGTGCTGGTAAAAACAAAGGCACTGAGTATCAACCCAGCTGATGTAAAAGTTAAATATGCTGAAGAAGGTCTGAACCTGCTGTGTGGTGACATCCGCCCGGTAGTTCTCGGCTGGGATATCGCCGGTGTTGTCGAGCAGGTGGGTGTCGACGCAGAAGGTTATGCCGTTGGCGACAGGGTATTCGGCATGGTTAACTTCCCCGGACATGGAAGAGCCTATGCCGAATTTGTTGCAGCACCGGCAAACCATCTTGCGAAAATTCCCGAAGGAGTCAGCTTTGAGGATGCCGCTGCATCAACACTGGCCGCATTGACCGCATTGCAAGTGCTCGATAAACGCATCGCGCGCGATGATAAAGTGTTGATTCATGCAGGATCAGGTGGCGTGGGCCATTTCGCCATACAAATAGCCAG
>JAHDHK010000126.1:0-6374 GCA_020631335.1 Chromatiales bacterium | reverse complement strand
AAAGGAGCGCATGTCACCACCACATGCTCAGCGAAAAATCGCGACCTGGTGCTCAGGCTCGGTGCCAACACCCATATTGACTATCGCGCACGGCCGTTTGAAGAAGTACTTTCCGATATTGACTTTGTGTTTGATACGCAGGGTATAGAGGTTGCGAAAAAATCACTGCAGGTTCTTAGAACAGGCGGAAGACTGGTATCAATTGCAATAATGGACGAACTGCCGGAACTTCAAAAACTCGCAGAGCCGCTGAACATTGTTGCAGAACAATTGTTAGTACAATCCAGCGGGGAAGACATGACAAAAATCGCCGATATGCTAAACCGGAACCAGCTGACACCTGTGATACATAAAAGCTTCCCTTTTACTGAACTCCGCGAGGCTCACATCGAAGTAGAAAAAGGCCGCTCAGCCGGAAAAGTTATTGTGACCATGTAGGCCACCGGCGAGCCTCAGAATTTCTTCATCAATCCATTCACGTCGGTGTCAGGGGTCCCTGCCGGTGGATTTATCGCGGCTGCACAGAAACGCTCTGCGGACGCATCTTGAGGCACAATAGTAATACGGGAGTGTGGACTCAATAGCGGTCTGCGCGTGTCTGGCTCGGGGCATTTCATAACCCCAACAGCCAGTCCAGCCGCAATTCAAATATTCACACTGCTACGGTTCAAACCCGGACCACGGAAAACCCATCGGAATTCCGGGTCAATCCCAACCAGGATACTCCACCCGCCAAAAGTAGCCCGATCTCAAGCGACTTTGATCCAATACAGACACAATACTGGTTCTGATAACGGCCAATCGGTTACATTTGGCGCATGAGTACTATGCGTCCGTGGCGTGGTGTAGATGAAGACATTTTTCAATTCACTACGACCTCACTTAAAGACCTCCATATCGCATTGATGACCGCCTTCGAACAGGCGGCAATACTGACTCCTGCGCTGAACTTTGATCAGGTGCGTACAGCCCTGGTCGATTGTCACTGGGACGAACCTGTAGATGATGACCTGCTGCACCGGGCACTCTCCTCTCTGACCCAATGGGGCTTGCTGGATGCCAGCCAGGATCTCAGCGCCCACTATGCCAGCGCTGAGGAATTCGAGCGCCGCAATCTGCAGTGGTCCCTCACCCGCAAGGGCGAAGCGGCAATGGCCGGCGTATTGCGCTCGCTTGAGGTGCTGCATTCCGCCATCGGGCTGCAAACAGCAGTTTTAAATGCAATCGGTGATGCACTGGCTGATATCCCGATTTTGCTCGACACCTCAGATGAGACCAAAAATCAAGAGCGTTTGCATATCCGGTTGTCGGAACTGGAATCACATATGCGCTCACTGATCGATTCTATTCGTCAGTTTCAGGGTCACTTGCAGCGCCTGATACGTGAAGACGCCAACAACGATGCACTGTTTCATGAAGTAAAACGCAGCACCATGACCTACCTGCAGGACTACGTCGATAACGTTGATCGACCGATTGCCCGGGTTACGCAACACCTGAAAGTGATTGATCCCGACATGCGCCGGCAGTTATTTAACCGGGCACTGACCGGCGCCAATCTGGCGCCCCTCCTTGAAGGCGACCCCGCCCCCGCCTGGCTTGCGGCACGGCAGCAGCGATGGCAGGCACTGCAGGTCTGGTTTGCACCGGTAGACAATAGCCCGCGTGCCATCGATCAGCTACTGGGCATTGCACGCTCGGCCATCATTCAGTTGCTCCGTGCCATTGAGCAACGCTTTGAAGCAAGACGCCGCAGCACCTCTGTGGCCAACGATTTCCGCAGACTGGCGCACTGGTTTGATGCCTGTCCGGGTGACAGCGATGCACACCGGCTGTTTGCGGCTGCGTTCGGTTTATGGCCATCACGCCACGCGCACAAACCTTCGCCGGATGGTTTGCACATACAGCGCAATATGTCATGGCTTGACGGTGAGCCGGTGATGGTGGAACCCGCTTTGCGCACCAGCGGCTCACTTTCCGAGCGCGGCCGAGATGCGAAAGTGCGCGACCCGGATCAATACCGTGCCGAGCGCCAGCGTATTCAGGCACAGCGCCTGGCCAGGCAGGAGGCAATACACCAACAACTGCAGACCGATGGACTGGTAAAACTATCCACCATCAGTGAATTGGCACAAGACAGCTTCGCCGAGTTGTTAAACCTATTATTCACCGCACTGGTCAGTGAAGTATCAAGCGATGGTAAACGTCGTGCACGATCCACCGACGCACGGGTCGAGGTGATCATTGAACCCGATGCAGAATCCGGAGCTGTTGCAGTGATCACAGCCCCCCATGGCACACTGACCGCACCCGATCTGTCCATCGCTATTCTGGTAGATGGTAAAAACACCTTACCTCCAACAACCCGCCCGCCAGGTGCGACAGATCAGGGCAACACCGTGCATAGTGAGCGCCCTCCGCATGAGTGATGCGATACAACAGCAGCACCATGATGAACGTGGCGAGTCTATTCGGGCGCTGTTGCTGAATCCGTTGATCAACAACACACAATCCAGTGATGTATTCCGCCTGATCGTCCGCCACCAGTCATTTTTAGTCGACTGGTTTGAAACCGCACTCGGGTGGCGTTTGCAGATCGATGCCGCGGCTGGATTTGCACGGTTGTTTAAACGTAGTCAACACCCCGATGTATCGCGGGCAATACGCAGAAACCGTGGTCAGAAACACGCTTTCGACCGACGCCGCTATCAGCTGCTGTGTCTGGTGTGCGCCAGCCTCGTCAAGTATTCTGTCACCACCATCGGTGTACTTGCGCGCGCACTGCACGAGGAAGCCCAACTCGACACCACCTTGAAGCGCGAGCGAAGCGCACTGGTTGACGCACTGCGAAAGCTGATGGAATGGCAGGTTATTACCATACGCAACGGCGATGTAGACGCTTATCTGGAAAGCGATGAAAACAACGCTATGGTTTACGCCGACACACATCGACTGCATCATTTATTGTCGTCGGCCATCGCACCAGCCAAACTACCCGCCGACATGCCGTCATTGGAAGCCTGCCAACAGTTGATGAATGAACCCAGATATACCGGTGCACTGCGCAACGATGAAGACATCACCGAAACTGAACGCCTGCGCTATGCACGCCACACCGCAGCAAGAAGACTGATCGACGACCCGGTGGTCTACTTTGACGAGCAGCCGCCTGTAGTCAACGCCTATCTCGAACAAAGCGCTGCACGCCGTTGGCTGCACGATCGTGCCAATGAAGCCGGACTGGAGCTGGAAGAGCGACGTGAAGGGATGCTTGCCATAGACACAGCCGGCAGCACCAGCGACAAACGCTTCCCTACCCCTATTGGCACAGTCGGCCAGGTTGCACTTTTGATGATTGATGCGCTGATACCACAACACGCCACTGGCACAGAGCGTCACCTGGCATCCCTGACAGTTGACGATCAACAACGTTTTATTGATCGCCTGTTACAACAACATCCGCGCTGGGCAAATTCATGGCGCGAGGGCAATGAACCGATGCGACTGATCAAAGAGGCTGCCACCATACTGCATGAATTTGATCTGGTCGAAATTGAGGCCAACGGTCGTGTTACCGCCAAACCCGCGCTGGCGCGCTACCGGGTCGCTGACAGCGAGACTAAACACACAACAAAAACACGCCGCAAGACACTCGCACCTTCACAGCCAGCCGCGTCAGCACCAGATCAGCCACAGCCTACGCAACAGAAACTACTATGAGCGTATCAACCGGAGAAACCGAATCGCTGGACCTGCGCCCGGGTACTGGCATCACAACACAAGCGGAAACCCTGCGATGGCAGCCAGTGCGCGCCGGTCTGATCAATGTGTGGCGGTACTGGGATGAGACATTCACGTTTCATCATGGACGTTTATTGCTGCTGGGTGCCAACGGGTCCGGTAAGTCTCTCGGGCTTGAATTACTACTGCCATTTTTATTCGATGCCAATGCCAGCCCCAGTCGACTGACTTCGGCAGCCAAAGCACGTGGCGGCTTGTATGATCGGATGATGGCAGGCTATAGCGGCAACACGCGTGCAGGATTTCTGTGGGTGGAATTCGCGCAGGGAGATAATTACTTTACGTTAGGCACACGACTGCGTGCCTCACAAAGTACGCGTAAAGTAGATTCTGATTTCTTTACCACCAGTCAGCGGGTAGGCATCAACCTGCATTTGCTCAATCAGCAACGCGAACCACTCAGCGTAAAACTGCTCAAAGAAGCTATCGCAGAACACGGCGCTGTGCATAACACGGCACAGGAACATCGCCAACAGGTTAGACGCACACTGTTCAAAGGGTTTTCAGAAGATCGCTACGATGCGCTGATCACCGCACTTCTGGCAATGCGAAAAGAGAAACTCAGTCAGCATCTGGACTTACGCAAAATGTCCGACACCCTGAGCCAGGCACTGACGCCGCTGGAAGAGCACGATCTGGCAACCGTTGCGGAAGGCTTTGAACGACTTGACCGGCGGCGCAAAGAACTGGAGTCACTGGAAGCCGAACTTAAAGTCATCCGCCGACTCGGCCAGCGTAGAAAAACCTATGCACAGCATATTTGTGCCAGTATCGCCAATGAAGTTCGTCGTGCCGAAACAGAACGCGACGACGTCACCAGAAGACAACGGGAAACCACCACCAAACACGAAAAAACCAGCGCCGAATTTAACACCGCCAAAGCCCGGCTTACGGAAAGCGAAACAGCCAGTCGGCAAACAGAAGCGCAACTCGAAGCCCTGCAAGCCAGTGAGGCCTATAAAAGCGGAGCACAGTTATCTGACCTGCAAAACAGCGCGCGGCAACTTGAAAATAACGCGGAGCGTGAATACCGGGAGCTTGAACGCTGCCGCAAGCGTGAACAGGCGATGGAAGGCGACTATCAGAAAGCCTGCAAAGCCTACAAGCAACAGCTCAACACCTATACAGAATCGCAGTTTGCCGTTCGCACACAGGTACAAAAAGCCGGCGCTGATCTGGTTGTTGATCTGCTGCCGGTTCCGAACGATTTTGCACATGCGGGTGATGCTGCTACAGAGGAAGATACAATCTGGCAGGCGTATAACAGTCACACCACCGAACAACACGCCATCATCACTGTCTGGATAAACGCTCGCCGCGAACACATAGCCACCGTGCAGCGCACATTGGACAAGGTAACCACAGCCACCATCGAGCGAGATCGCCAGCGCAGTGATGTTGAAACAGAAGAAGCCACACTGGAAAAAAACCGCAGTGACCTCGACGACGCACTGAAGTCACTGGCCCAGGCCGAACAACAATTTATCGACGACACCAATAATTGGTCAATCAGCTGTAGCAACATAGGTGTGGAACGCATTCGTCAGGCACTACCCGATGATATCACTCCGCCACTGGTGCAGGCCTCAATGGCTCAGCTGCAAAACGATATTGCCGCTGAACAGGCAGTGCAGCGCAACGAGCTGCATCGAAGTATCAACAATCTCAGTGAAGAAATTGCCATCCTTGAAACAGAACGCACAGAACTGCAGAGCCACAAGATTCAACAACCGGACACGCCCTTGTGGCGTGACCCGCGAGACAATACAACCGGCCAGCCTTTGTGGGCAGTATTAGAGCCAAAGCCCGGTTTGCCGGACAGCACTATAGATCGGCTGGAAGCGGCGTTAACCGCATCCGGCTTTCTGGATGCGTGGCTCGCGAATGACGGCAAACTGCATCTGCAAGACGAGCGTGCAGACATTGCATTAACTGCAACGCCGCCACTCAGGCAATCACTGAGCGATGTATTGCTGCCTTCAGTAGACAACCACACAGCGCTGAGTTCTGAAACCATTCACCGGGTGCTTTGTTCAATTGCACTGCAGGACACTGCCCTCGGTCATACCGAACACGATGTCGTCATCGGCCTCGACGGCACTTTTAAGCTAGGTGCAGCCAGTGGCAGAGGCCGCCTGCAAACAGCAGAGTTCATTGGTGCGAGCGCTCGGGAAAGACGCAGGCTGAAGCGTATACAAGCCATTGAATCAGAAATTCAAGCACTTGAAAAACAATCGGCTGCACTCAATGAAGATCTGCAACAACTGGATCGACTGGCACTTGCAATTGAAGCCGAGTTTGCAACACAACCCAATGGCGAAAATGTCGAGAAAGCAGTACAGGATGAACGCTTTCATCAGCGTATTGTCAGTGACACGGAAGCGCGTGTGGCACGACTACGCATTCGGCTGCAGGAAGCTGAAAATATACTGCGGGAAAACATGCGTCAGCTGACTATGCTGGCAGCACAGCATAAACTGCCGTCAGATGGCCCCGGCCTTGAAGCCACCAGAACCGAAGTATACGAACTTCAGTCACTCACTGATGAGTGGCGGCAACAACACAAACAGCTA
>JAHDHK010000125.1 GCA_020631335.1 Chromatiales bacterium | reverse complement strand
GTGTTGTCTGGTGTTTTTTGAATGCTGCTAATGATGGTGTTGAACGTAAAGTGAGGGTTGAACGGTTGCAGCTGTTCAAGCAATTGTGCAGATAAGTCCCCTGCCAGTATGTGTGGAATGCCGGGGATATCATAAATGGGTTTATCAGCGTATAGCTCATTGCACTGCCCGCCCGGTTGCGATGCTGCTTCGAACAGGTGACAGCGGATTCCCTGAAGTCCCAGTTGAAATGCCTGAAAAAGCCCGCAAGGCCCGGCTCCGATAATAATCGTATCGGCAATATCATCATTCATGGATTGAGCAGTCTCGGATTGTGCGGCGGACAGATGACAATATTAACGCTGTCGCTATGGCACGGCCAACAGAATTGTAGATGCCGGTATTCGCGCGGTTTTGCTGTGATTGGATATTAAGAATCCGACCGTTATGGTGGCAGGGTGCTCTACTCGTGAGCTGCCGGCGAGCTATCGTCGTTAGGGCCCAGTCGTTCGCTGCGCGGTGTGCGATCAAATTTTTCACGGTAGCATTTGGTAAAATGCGACTGACTGGTGAAGCCGGCAGCGATGGAAATATCCAATATCGGCATGCTGGTTTCCAGCAGCAGACGACGAGCGTGCTGCAGACGTAAATCCATGTACTTCTGTTGCGGGGTGCATTGCAGATGACGTTGAAACAGACGCTCGAGCTGACGCTGTGACACACCGATTCGCTGAGAAATCTCCCCCGGGGTCAGGCGGTCTTCAATGTGCGTGGCCATGACGCGGAATGCAGCGGCCAGTTTCGGAGATTTGCGAGCCAGTGCCGTGTGTTGTGCCACGCCCTGTACATCGGTGCTGATTCTCACTCGATCGTGAAACAGCCAGGTGCAGACATCAGTGACAACGTCGTCGCCGTAGTCTTCGGCAATCAGGTGCACCATCATGTCCAGTGCGCCTGTACCGCCACAACAGGTAAAGCGATTGTTTTCCAGCACATAAACTGATGGATCGGCCTTTACATCAGGGAAGGCTTCGCGAAAGGCATCAAGGCCCTGCCAGTGAATGGTGCATCGACGCCCCGACAACAGACCCGCATTGGCTAACAGCCATGTGCCTGTGCTGATACTGCCCACTGCGGCACCGGCATGCGCCTGTTGTTGCAGCCAGCGAATGGTGCCGTCGGGTTTATAGTTTCGAGTGTGCACTCCTCCACAGACGAAGATGCGATCGAAGCGATCGTCCGGTGCCGGTGCTCTGTCAGGGTTGACAACCAACCCGTTACCCGCAGTGACAGGGGCGCCGTTTTCGCTGAGGAACGTCCAGCGGTACAGTTCTTTTGACGCAGTCAGGTTGGCCGCCCGATATGGCTCCACAGCGGAGCCGAATGCAAGCATTGCAAACTCCGGGGTCAATAAGAATGCAATGTTTTTTGACGGCATTGAGAGCGGCTGATCGTAGTCCGTGCAAAGGTTAATCCCAAGCGCAGCCATTTGTCCAGCATCGAACCGCCCGTGGCGCAGTTACCCGGTCTGGCCGGGTGCCTCTCAGCGCGGGTGCCGGTCACCCCGAAAAGTCACCGGCTTGTTTTGATTGCGCTGCGGATTACCAGCAGATATCTGCCGTGCTGGCGCCGCCGGCTGTTGCAGCGCTATCGGTCCGGCCCGTTTGATCCAGCGTCATGACCAGACAGGATTCGTCGTCCGTTTGTGATTCATTGGCTACCGGTGTGGCAGTCGCAGTGAAGGCATTCGCAGCTATCTGACCTACGCTAATCTGGTAGTACCCCTCGGGCGATATTGCTGACACATTGGCGTTGCACCCCACATAAGTGAAACTCTGGGTTCTGCATCGCTCCATACGCTGCGCGGCATCGCGTAATGCTATCTGTCCGTCTATGCGTCTCGATTCCATCACATAGGCGGAGTAATTCGGGATCGCAATCGCAAGCACAATACCCAGTATGGCGAGCGCTATCATGACTTCGATCAGAGTAAATCCGGTATGGCGCCTGGTTTGCACGGTAGTTCCTCGTGTTGCAACGTCGGTTTGCTGGACGCGCCGATACGACATTTTTCATGCCCGAATCGGACCTCATAGAACACAGTAGCGACCTCTTTAAAAGAGCCTTGAAGTGAGAAGGCGGTCGCCGGGGATGGCGTGAGAATTGCGACCAGCCTCTGCATTGACTTTTGGAATGCCGAACTTAACGCGATGAAATTGTGGCCTCTGCGTGCGCACCGGGGAGTAACGCTGGTAGAGCTAATGATTGTGTTAGCGATTCTTGGCATCCTGATAGGACTTGTTGCTCCGAATTACTCCACTGTGATGGGGAAGGTCTATGTTGCCGCTGAGTCACGCCGCATCATCAGCATTCTTAAGCAGGCGAGAAACGAAGCTCGAGCCAGAGGTGCCACTGTCACCGTGCGACGCAACGCGGGTGACTGGGCCAGCGACATTATCGTCTACGAAAGTACACAGGTCGCAGGTAACGCGGATTTTGTCCCGGCAGGTGGTGCGGCCACTGGCGATGATCTGATTAGCGAGCACAGTGAAAATGAGCGCAACGTTACTATCAATGATGATGCGACAGCCAACGGGCAGTTTATTAGTTTCAGTTTGCAGGGTTGGTTAAGTACGTCTGAGACCCGTGCAATCTGGCTGGCTGTGTGTAGTCCGGCGCTGCCAGACGCTCAGGGTATGTATATCGAGATCAATCGCGTCGGCAAAATTCGTGAAAGCCGAATAGGCACTGATGCGAGAGGGTGTTTATGAAACAACAATCCGGTATCAGTCTGATCGAAGTCCTTATAGCGCTGGTGGTGTTTGCCATCGGTGTAGGAGGCATGGCCGGTCTGCAACTGCGCTCAATGGGAATGTCTGTTGACGCCACTCAACGTGCCATTGTGCTGACGAAATCACAAGAGCTTGCCGATCGTATGCGAGGTAACTCGTCTGCACTGTCAAATTACCTGGGCACTTACAACAACACGGGCGGGGCATTCTGTGCGACTGCTCCCAGCAACTGTGGTGACTCCAACGTCGGTATGGCGGCTAACTGCGGAACCGTAGAAATGGCCGGTTATGATTTATGGGATGTATTCTGTCGCAACGGCACCGGTCTTGAAGGCAGCGTCATCGACTGGACGGTAAGCGTCACCTGCACAACAACGGCCTGTAACACACCGCTGGACACAGTCACGGTAAACACACAGTGGGTGTCTAAAACGGCCACGTCAGATGAAGATCTCGCCAGTACCGAGGGTACAGCTGCTGATCGGACAATCGATTCTCTCTCACTGAGTTTCATCCCGTGAGTAACCGTCAATCCAATCAGCGCGGTATCACTCTTGTCGAGTTGATGGTCGCCATCATTATCGGCATTTTTATTAGTTTGATGGTCGTACAGTACCTGGCAACTTCATCACGTATGTTTAAACGTCAGGGGGTGGACTCAAACGTTGAGCAGAATGCCAGTTTTGCTGTTTCTTACTTGTCGAAATACATAAGGCAGGCCGGTTCCAGAGACGGGCACGGTACAGAAATACCATTTTTTTACGGTGATTGCGGAGGGTTCTCTCCCTGCACATCCGAGGCAGACGGTGATGCGGGTACCGAGCCGCGCTCTGATCGTGTTGCGGTTCAAATGTTTGTCGGTATCGGCGGACAGGACTGCGCAGGTAATCCGGCAACAGGCCAGATTGCCAATGTGTTCTATATCGATGAGGAGAACACCGGGTCCGGAGAGACTGCTTTGTTTTGCCGCGGTTTCGATGTGGCAAATGATACGTGGATCGGTCCGGCTGGCATTGCGTTGATTGACGGGGTTGAGCAGATGCAGGTTATCTACGGGGTGGCTAATGCTACCGAGCAAATATATAGCTACCTGTCTGCTGATCGTATTCCACCGGTCGGGGGAAGCATGGCGCTTGGCTGGGACAGAGTTCGCGCAGTAAAAGTAGCGTTGCTTGTGTCTGACGGGTATAGCACAGGATCTGAGGCTGCCACCAATACCAACTTCCAGTTGTTTAACGGGCCGGCGACAAACTTCAATGATCGTATTCACCGTCGTGTGTTCTCGACAGCTATCACGCTTAACAGCAAAATTCCCTAGGTGTAAGCGCTAACAGTGTACGGTTTAATTTCAATGAAAATTGCAAAGCGACACCCTGATACCAAGGTACAGCGCGGAGTAACGTTGCTGGTAACGATGGTCGCGTTGTTGATCCTGACGATTATCGGCATGGTGTCGATGGGGGATCTGCTGATTCAGTCAGGCACGATTCGCAACGAACAATTCCGTCAGCGCGTGTTTTATGCGGTATCCAGTGAAGTAAACGCTAACATTAGAACGGTTAACCAGAACTCTTTTAACGACGATGACCCGCTCATCGTATCACTGTTGAATAACCGGGTCGCAGGCAATCAGTTTGAGCTCACTTCAACACCGATGACCGCTGCGCCCGCCACAGTGCAGATGCAGGATGTGGTCATCACAGCTTCGCGTAACGATTTACTCGGTTGCATGGGCGAGAGTGTGGGGCGTGTGAGAGTGCTGGCCGGGTGGATAGATGCTTCCGGCCGACTGGACGACGGCAAACCGAATCAGGGTATTCGCTCAAATCAGCGACAACGCTTTGTCTATTGTTATCCGTGACAGACAGGCAAGGTCGCAAGCAACAGCGATGCAAAAGCTAACAACTAATTACCAGGGCGCTATGAACGTGAAAGCTCGATCAGGTTTTACATTAATTGAATTGTTAATAGCGCTGCTCATCGTCGGCATCATCGCCGCGCTCGGGTATCCGCAATATACGCGTTATCTGATCAAGGCAGGGAGAAGTGAAGGAGCATCTACCATCATGCAGCTGATGGAGCGGCAGGAAAATTTCTATCGGGATAACCTGACATACACAACCAGCCTTACGGCACTGGGGTATCCGTCCAACACTATCGAGAGTGAAACCGGCAGGTACCAGATTAGTGCAGGCACCTGTGCCGGCAGTAACATACGACGATGTGTACTGATAACCGGTGAACCGCAGAATAAACAGGCGGCAGATGATACGGGTAACCTGACATTAAACAGCCGGGGTGTGAAATCGGATAACTGGCCGAAGTAATCGTACAGACAGGTGCTTTTGTGAATGGCTGATGTATATATCAGGCGGAAATCTGCTGTACAAAAAGTTGCTTTTGCTACTGCGGATTAGGTATCAGTCTTACCACACCGTGTACTGTTCTTGTACGCGTGTCACCGTTTTGTGCGGTTGAGGTAATCATTAACCTGGCACCGGAAAACACCCCTTGTGTGTAGCCGATTGCAGGCCCTGTACCGACAAACATATATTGCACACTGGCGCTGGTGTTAGGAATGTTGACCGGCACATCTGTGGACACCGGCCCCGCGGATGACAGTGTATTAGTGAGTATGCCCTGATTCATTATTGTGTTTTCCACAGCACTTTCAGACGCTTGAAAAGTGACATTCTTCTGATAAAGATTGGACGCCATCTGTTCTTCTACAGAGGCACTTTTCAGTGCGGTGACACCGATCAGTGTGATAAGAATGAGAATAACCATCGATACCAGCAATGAGACACCCTGCTGGTGTTGTAGCGACTTATTCATAGGCTGCTATCTCCGTTAGTTTACAGGCGGCGGTTACGCAGCTGTATGGTGGTGTTGAACGCCGCCCGCAATCGCTTGCCGCCACTGTGCCGGCTCTGCTCATTGCCGTCGGGCGGGCCAACTCGCACGTCGGCCAGCAAATAGGTGCGATTGTCTTCCTCTGAGGCTACTTCTTCTATCGAGGTCAGCAGTAGACCGATCTGTATGCTGACAACGTTATTGATATCGAGCCCGGGTGTACCGGCCGGCAGATATCTCACCTGGCCATTGGGTCGTCTTTCACCGTAAACAACCTGCATGTCTTCTACCCCTTCTACCAGTTCAACCGGTACGTAAGGCACTACTGAGGATGTGGTGTCCAGCATGAACAGTGAAAATATATCGTTACCTTCGGAGTCGTCTCTGCCGCTGTCGCCGACAAAATAGGCGTTCGATTCAAAGCGCATCACGCGCATAGGGTCGGATAGCTGATTCCCGGAAACCACATAAGCATTGTTCAGCGTGGCACGTGTGTTGGCAGCGCCGGCAGCGAAGGCTACGTTGATTGGCCCACCGCCCATGTTACCTACACTGGTCGCACGAAAAATGTCGGCATTGGCGCAATTTGAAATCATCACCAGATCACCGGCCGTAAGTTGATCCGGATTGTTAGCCAGTGTTATCGGTCCGTTGCCATTGACCATTGACGCTGTCAACATGGTGGTTCTGCCACTGGCATGCTGTACATAAAAAACGTCGGTCCCTGCTTTCGGTAAGTTTGCGATTGAAACCAGATCGGGGTGTATGTTCGGAGTCCAGTTGCCATCGAACTCACCGCCCCATAATGCTGCTACCGGGAAATCTATTGTCGGGGCAACTGTGGCAATAACGTCCGGGGTTTTGGTGCCATTGGTGCAGCCCTGAAAGCCGGTAAGTCTTAGATCGTTACTCAGTATGTCAAGTGCAACCCGGCCGCTTTCCTGTATGCGTGCCATGCCGCCTGACATCTCCTGTGATGATCGACTACCGAAAAAAACGGTTATCGCAGCGGAGAGGATGAATAGTCCGATGACTGATGCGACCATCAGCTCGATTATTGAGTAACCTTGCTGTGAACCCGGGGAGGCGATAGTTCTGTTGGAAGTTTTCATTAGTTGAAGTTCACCCCGAGAGAAACCTGACGTTGATCTTCCACACCTTCGATGAGTTCTGTCCAGGTGATCGTTACCTGATACTGGCCGCCGGTCAGGTCGATTGTGCCTCTCGCGCCGCGCAGCGGTGTGGTGGTGTTTGCACCATCGACTTCACCGAAATACCCTGCCCAGACTCGAATATCGTTTGCAGCGAGTTGCGCCGGTGTACAACCCACACTAATGCAGCCCGGGTTGCCCGGGGGATTGTTGGTGTCAGCACCGTCGTAGTCGCCGTTGGCTACTGCATCAGGATTCACCCGCATGCGATCTATAATGTCATTGGCTGCCATGGTGGCATTGGTGCGGAATTGCGCACCCTGCGTGTAGTTCATGCCGAGCATCTGCATTTTGGATCCAGCCATTAAACCAATGGCCAGAATCACGACGGCAAGAAGCACTTCAATCATTGCGAAGCCTGAGGACTGATTGCTATTCACTTTCTCTCGCCTTGGTTTGGTTGTTTCCGGGGTTACGCGCTAGCTGCAGCTGATGTTGTTGCCGGTTAAGTCTTCGACAATCTCGTCATTATCAGCTGCTGAGTCGGTTGCCTGTCTGCCCAAACCGGTCACCCATAGATTCAGTGCCATCGCTTCTTCATCTTCAAGGTCATCATTGCAAACAACAAAAGTACCCTGTGTGCGCAATCGTCCTCTGGGCGCCATACTGATCAGTGAACCGAAGTCAGTTGAGTTGATTCGAATGCCTAAGTCCTGTGCGCGTTCACGAGCCAGAATAGTATCGCCGTCGGCTGCGTCGACCAGGCCGTCACCATCGAAATCTGAGAACACAATCCAGCCGTTGTTCCATTCGGTGGCAGTGGTAGCATCACAGGTATCCTGATCGGAGCTGATGCACATTGACACTACGCGAGAGGCTTTGACGGCCTCCATGCGAGCAAGACTGATTGTTCCCGCCAGCGTGTTGTAAGCAGAGGACTGCCGGCCGGACAGCACCATAGCGCTGTAGCTTGGGATCGCCACCGCTGCCATAATCCCGAAAATCGTGATGACAGTGAGGAGTTCTATTAGAGTAAAGCCGGATTGGTTTTTCATAACAGGATGCGTATCGACAAACCGCAGGGGTATTTGAGTGCCCGCGCTTTCGGTGTTTTCATCCTGGTTCTGGGAAGTAACTGCTTGGTATTGAAACTATTCGAATTTTCGCTGCTATTTCATGGAATGCGGCAAATGCGGAAATGTGACCTGTCACGGTGTCCGAAAACAGATGTCACAAGTCGTATCCGTAGTAATCAGCGCAGTGACAGTTAGACTATATTTCAATAATCTTCGATTTTTCCGGTGTTGCTAACTACATGAATCTACGTCTCGGTATAGACACCGGTGGCACCTACACCGATGCCGCGTTAATGGCAGATGGAAAAGTGGTCGCCAAATCAAAGTCTCTGACCACCAGGCACAATCTGGTCGAGGGCATCCAGTCATCCATTGAAGCGACCCTGGCGCAGAGAAATGCGGCCGATGTGAGCCTGGTCAGTTTGTCGACAACGCTTGCCACCAATGCCATTGTCGAGGGGCACGGAGCGAGGGCGGCACTGCTGCTGGTGGGCTATAGTGAATCTCAACTGAAGCTTGGTCATTTAAACGATGCCACCCGGGATCTGCCTGTATTGTTTATCAACGGCGGGCACGACGCCGGCGGGCACGAAAAGCAACCCCTCGACATCAAAGCAGCGACACAGCTGATCGAAGAACTTGCACCCGCTGTGTCTGCGATTGCGGTCTCTTCAATGTTCAGTGTGCGTAATCCTGCGCATGAGCTGGCATTACGTGATTTGATTCTAAAAAACTCTGATATACCCGTGAGCTGCGGGCATGAGCTTAGCGCAGCGCTGGATGCGCCAAGGCGTGCATTGACCGCGTTAATCAACGCCAGGCTCATCCCCTTGATCAAAGATCTGATCGAGGCTACCCGGCACTCACTTCAACAATTCGGCATTGATGCGCCATTGATGGTGGTGCGGGGTGACGGCACGCTGGTGAGTGCGTCGTTTGCTCAAAGCTCACCGGTAGAAACCATATTATCCGGCCCGGCAGCCAGTGTGATTGGCGCTCAATACCTGGCAGATGCCCGGGACATGATTGTCTCTGATATCGGTGGCACCACGACCGACGTCGCGATCATAAGCGGTGGTGAGCCAAGGCTCAGCGTTAAAGGTGCTGCAGTAAACGGCTGGCGGACAATGGTGAAAGCGGTACAAATAGAAACCCATGGTCTGGGTGGAGACAGTGAGATTCACTACGATCGCCAGAAAAGGAATTTTGTTGTCGGCCCTCACAAGGTCATGCCTTTGTGCGCGCTTGCCGCAACTTATCCTTCAGTGCTGAGCGACCTGGAACAGTTTGCCGATGAGGCCTGGACTAAAACCAACATGGCGCGATTTATTGTCCTTCGGCGCGAGCCCGAGGGTATCAAGCTGACATCGCAGCAAAGAGATATGGTTGATCAGGTTGCCGAGCACCCTCGTTCAATGCAATCGGTGTTTGCCGAGCGACACTTTTCTCTGGCACTGAAACGGCTGATAGAAATGGGGGTGCTAACCACTGCTGCCTTCACCCCGACAGACGCTGCCCATGTCTGTGGCTGGTACGATCACTGGAGTCCTGAAGCCTCCGTGCTCGGGGCGACGCTGTTGCGCAGGTATAGTGAGTTCAATCTCGGGCCGCAGTGGCCGGATGCACAATCCTTTGGTGAAAGTATGCTTGCGAAGGTGTCGCAGGAGTCGGCCTTGTGTATAACCACCTCTGCCATCAATGAAGTGAACGGGGTCTTTGGCGTGACACTACACCCTAAACAGCGTGCTCTGCTCGAGCAGATGTTTGCAGCCGACGACAATGCACCCGACGGCAATCTGCTATCCATGCGGGCGCGATTGACAACTCCGGTGGTGGGTATCGGTGCACCTGCCGCCAGTTTTTATCCACCTATATCGAATTTCCTCGATGTGGAGGTCGTGGTGCCTGAACATGCCGAGGTGGCGAACGCGGTCGGTGCCATTGTGGGGGTGGTCAAGCAGAGTGTGCAAATCACCATTACGCCGGTATCCGGCAAACGCGTAATGGTTCACGCCCCCGATGAGCAGAGAGAGTTCGACACCCTCGAGCCCGCAGCACATTGGGCCTGCGAAGTGGCAAAGCAGGCTGCGATTGACAAAGCTGAGACCGCCGGTGGCAGCGATATCAAGGTCAGGGTTGATCGCAAAGACAATATTGTGGAGCATCAGGGACAAAGTACCTTTTTTGAATCTACGATTCTCGCTATTGCGACCGGCAGGGCTGCCTGAACAGACGTGCCGACCTGAGTGAGCAGCACCTATTACCGGTGTGTCGAAATAGCTTTGCAGGTGGCCAGAAGTTAAATTCCGGTACCGTGTCAGGTGGATGCCGTGGATGGCGGCATCGCTGAATTCAGGCCCCGTCGCTGCGCTCGACGGCAGGCTAGAGTGACTATGGGCATGATCTGAATCGATAGCCATTGGCCTTATTCGGTTTGCTGTCCATTAATCTGGCTGCTTTGATTCTGACCGGGTGTGGCTCAGGCAAGCGGCCGATCAATCAATCATTCAGTATTAGTGTCGGGTGCTCGTCGATGTCCTGACTGAGGTGCTGGAAGTTGTCTCACACTGAATTTTTAGCTGCCGTACTGCGCCGGTAGCGACCACCCCTTAATCGACACGGCAGTCTGCGGGTGTAGAGTTCCCTGCAGAGTGCTATGCTTAAAGCGTAGCCTTGCCCTTTTATAATGGATTATCCGCCGGATCATAGGAGTGACCCAGCCAAGCTACCATTGACCTATAAACATTCGTTATGGTGGATATTCATGAATATGCGTGCCCGGCTTTTGCCTGCAATTGCAATGTCTGCAGTTGCGTTGCACAGCCAGTCTGCGAACGCAGGTGGTTTTGCTCTTATTGAACAAGGTGGTTCAGGGATGGGCAATGCCTATGCCGGCGCGGCCGCCGTCAGTTCCGATGCCTCGACTGTGTGGTTTAACCCCGCTGGCATGCTTGAACTCACAGATCCGCAGCTAGCCGTTGCCGGTCACGTGATTTCAGTTGAAAACGAATATTCTGATCGTGGTACAACGCTTAATCCGGCATTCGGGCTTGGGCCGGTACCGGGGGTGACAGAGACTGACCCGGGTGGCAATTCGTTAATTCCGAATTTTTACTATGTGCGGTCATTGCGTGATGATCTCGCATTCGGGCTGGGTGTGAGCGTGCCTTACGGTAACTCAACCGATTATGGTCGGGACTGGGTCGGGCGCTACCAGGCGGTGGAGTCCGCAGTGTCTGTACTCGACATAAATCCCTCGCTGGCTTATCGGGTTAACGATCAGCTCAGCATTGGCGGGGGAATAAGCGTGCAGGTGTTTGAAGCTACACTGGGTAGTGCTGTCGATTCCAGTGTCACCTGTCTCGGGCTGTATTCTCGCGGCACTCTTCCGCTGGCAGCTTGTGCCAATGCAGGCTTAACTACCCCTGGCACCCGCGATACC
Source organism: Chromatiales bacterium (assembly GCA_020631335.1). Taxonomy (GTDB): domain Bacteria; phylum Pseudomonadota; class Gammaproteobacteria; order Granulosicoccales; family Granulosicoccaceae. Next base: position 4,535 of record JAHDHK010000125.1, on the reverse strand, counting down.
GATGGATACGCAGAGATTACCGGCGACTCGGTAGAGGCGACTTTCAATTTCGGTGTGTTGTATAAGCCGTCGGAAATGACAAAACTGGGCTTTGCTTATCGACACTCGATTGATCACAAGCTCGAGGGCGACGCAGACTTCACCACCAATGAAAGTCTTGCAGCTGTTCTGGGATCGCAAATTCCGCTGTTTCAGGATGTAAGTGCTACAGCTGAAGCTAACCTGCCGTCGAGTGCCATGTTTTCTGTGGCCCACCGGGTAAACGACAAAATAGAACTACTTGCCGATGCGACTTTTATGGCCTGGAGCAGTCTGGAAGAGCTTCGTATCAAATTCGACAATCCCGTGCAGCCCGACACGTTCAACACTCTGGCCTACGAGGATGTATGGCGTGTAGCGGCCGGGGTTAACTATCAGCATACCGACCAGCTTACGCTTCGAGCCGGCGTTGCAATCGATCAGGATCCGGTACCTTCAGTGCAGCTGCGAACGCCGCGAATACCCGGTGAGGATAGACGCTGGCTGGCGTTTGGTGTCGGTTATCAGGTTAATGAGAATATCGGATTTGATGTTGGATATTCACATGTGTTTGTAGATGAAGTGCCGATCGATAACACCAGCGAAAGCGATGGTGGTACTACTATCCGCGGCGTTTATGATGCCAATATCAATTTGATTAGTGCGCAGTTTAACTACAAATTTAAATAGCACAGGAGCATACCGATGAATTTTCGCGATAATATAATTGCCTGCACCTTGCTGACGGTTGGTCTGTACGGTTGTTCCGATACCACCAATTATGATTTCGACGCCAGCCTGGCGACGGCACAACAACAATTGGCAGACGCAGCTGCCGCTTCCGCCCCGGTGGCTTTATTCGATCCGGCGAGTGGTGAAATTCCTTTTCCGAATAATCTGTTGTTCTCCGGCAGCACCGATGGCACGTTAAATATACCTTTGGGGGACACTAATCCCGATGATCTTACTGTCCCGGAAGTATCATTAAATGCGCTTGACGGTTTTTCTACGTCTTCGCCTATCTCAATGAATCTCGGTGCTCCCGTCGACTCCGATACCGTGGTGTTGGGCAATACAGTGCGCGTGTTTGAGGTACAGGCCAATGAACAGGGGGCCGTCACAGGTGTGCTCAGTGAGCTTGGTGCCGCGCAACTGGCTGTCGCGGTTGTCGGTCAGAGCATAGCCATTGTTCCAGTCGCTCCGCTTAAAGAGAGTTCCGTTTATGCAGTGGTCGCAACCAACGGCATAAACGGCAGTAACGGTGTGGCGCTGGCACCGAGTTCCAGTTTTATTCTGACTTCGGGCACCATTGAGCTTAGTGGTGCTGCAGCGGCGCTTGAGCCAGTGCGCCTGTTGACTAATTCGATTCTGGCGGCGGTGGCGCCTCAGGGAGTAGATAGTACTACCGTGGTGCAGGCATGGACTTTCAAAACGCAGTCGATAACACCTGTTCTGCAGGGACTCCAGTCGTCTGCAACCGCAGCAGCTATTACTGTCGCGTCGGCCGGTTCTACGACCAGCTTGATATCCGAGTCATCACCCGGTGCTGCAGATATTTATATTGGAACCATTGATCTCCCTTACTACAGAACAGCACCGGCAGACGCCGAAGACGAAACCGGTATAACGAGTTTCTGGAAGACTGCTGATGGTGGCAACATCGTTGGCGGCACTCTGCCGGCAGAAACAAGTACGCAAACAGTGCCCGTACTGATGACTGTTCCTAACGCAAACTCGGGTAACTCGGTGCCTGCCAACGGCTGGCCGGTGACCATCTTTGTGCACGGGGTAACCAGTAACCGAACTGCTATGCTGCCGATTGCCGACGCCATGGCGCAAGCCGGTTTCGCAATGATAGCGATTGATCAGCCGATGCATGGCCTGACACCGGACAATCCGCTGGCGGCTGTGCTTGGTGCGGATACCACACCGTTCAGTGAAACAGAACGCACATTCAACATTGATGTGGTTAACAATTCGACTGGTGCAAGCGAGCCGGATGGCGTAGTTGATTCGAGCGGGCGTCACTTTTACTCGCCCCAATATCTGCTCGCTACACGGGATAACCTGCGTCAGTCTGTTGCAGACTTATTTGTATTGAGTAAGAGCATTGCCAACATCACAGCGGTACCTGTGGATGCCAGCCGGAAAACGGTCATCGGGCACTCATTGGGTGGCGCTGCCGTCACTCCTTTTCTTGCATTCGACAACACAGTGTCTGCAGCAACGCTCGGGATGCCGGCGGCAGGACTGGTTGGTACGACAATCAGTTCGGAGGCTTTCGGTCCCGCGATAATTGCAGGGCTGGCAGCAGTAGAAGTCGTGGAAGGGACTGCTGATTTCGAAGCGTTTAAAGTTGCTGCGCAAACGGTTATTGATTCCGGTGATGCGATTAACTTCGGCCAGCTTGCCGCGCAAAATGTACCGATCCATATGATCGAGGTGATCGGGGATACCACTGTTAAAAACAGCGTACCCGGATCGCCGCTGGTCGGTACAGATGCACTGGCGCGGGTGATGCAGTTGCCACAGGCGAGCCAGGATACCACTGAGTCTGCTATTGTGAAGTTTACTGCTGGCAATCACTCTTCTTTGCTTGATCCCACCGCCAGCCTTGAAGCAACACTTGAAATGCAGGCACAAACCGCAGCTTTTGCTGCCAGTAATGGCGCCTTGATTCGTATAACAAACAGCGATGTGGTTGAGTAGTGTCCGATAACAACACCGGTGCGAGCTGGGGTACCCGGCTCGCAGCAGTAGCGGTTACGCTGCTCAGTGTGGTGGTGGTGTTTGCCGTTAAGTTCAGCGCGAATGGCAACGAAATGAAAGCGGTAATGTCAGCGGCACTGCCCATCGGCGCTGGCGTGTTGGCAGCTTTCGTTGTCGGGTTGATCGGCAGATTTGCTATTGGCAGGGTTCGCTGGAAAGTCTATCTGTATGTTCTGATAGCGGTTGCTGTTTACCTTGTTGTTGTCGAGTTTTTATAGTGTTTTCTGCAGGGGCAAATGCTTTTTGAGTGTCGCTGGCTTTCGTTTCTGTCGCTGGATTGCAGGGCAAAAAGTCTGCCCTGCAACGGGCAGCTTACTTTTCCAGTTGATCCTGAACTGCCTTGGTTGCTTCCAATGCCGCCGCGCGTGCTTTTTCGGTAGCGGCAGCTGAAAGTTCAGAGGCCTGTGACGCCAGCTCTGAAGCCTTGGCACGTGCTTCATCAGCCAGTTTAGCGGCTTGTTCCCGCGCCTCACCAGCCAGTGTCTCCGCTTTTGCCGTCAGCTCTTCTGCTTTAACTTTTGCTTCCTCTGCCAGAACCTGAGCATCGTCGGCGAGTGCCTTTGCTTTCTCAGAAGCCTGTTGAGTCAGCTCGATCGATTTTTCTTTGGTGTGTTCAGCAGTGTCCTTAACAATTTGTTTGGTAGCGCCGAATGCGGCTGCCATCAGGTCGCGTTGTGGTACCAGTTCGCCGTTGAGTGTTACCTCTGTTGGCGATGTACGGAATGATCCGTTTTCTTTGGGGTGTTTGCACAGCGCAATACCTTTTTCACCAGTGGCAGATGTATAGCCGACTTGTGTAGTGGCGAGGTTTCCACTTTCAGTTTTTTCGGGCTCTGCCCAGCTTTCTATGGTGCCAACCAGGTTGCCGGTGATCTTCTGGCACATATCCACCAGCGGGTCGCCTGCCGGATTACACGCTGTCAGTGTGACAGACGCAATCGTGAGTACTTTCAGGCGGGCGGCGTTTGCAGATAACGTTAGTTTCATCGGGTAACTCCAGCAGAGCGTAGAATAGCAATCGAGTAATTTATCATGTGAGCGGTCGCCGACTCCGTTGTCGATCTGTTCCTAACCAGAAAATAACACTTTTTTATGGTTCGCTGTCCGTACTCCTGCGGATACAGGCGGCCGCAACAGAGCAGCCCTGATACACATGGATAAACGTTACCTGATTGTTGCAGGGGCTTTGCTGACGCAGGCGGTTATTATCGGTTGCGTGTTTTCTTACGGTGTTTATTTCACTGAACTCGAACGTGAGTTCGGGTGGTCGAGAACCTACCTTTCTACGGCAACCTCCCTGGCGTTTCTTTGCATGGGGGTGATGGCGTCAACCGTGGGTCAATTCAATGACCGCTATGGGCCTGTGCCGGTCATCGCTGCCGCTGGTGCCTGCACGTCAACCGCTTATGTGTTGCTGTCTTTTATTCAACAGCCTTGGCAGCTGTTTTTAATCTACGGTACGTTAATCGGTGTCGGCCTGGCGGTGCACGATGTGGCCACTTTGTCAGCGGTGGCCAGGTGGTTTCCACGGCGTCGCGGGATGATGAGTGGGGTGGTGAAGGTCGGTACCGCGGTTGGTCAGATGCTAATACCGGTGCTGGCGGTTTATTTAATTTCACAACTGGGGTGGCGAACATCGCTGGTATGGATTGGTGTCAGCGCCGGTGTGCTTCTGTTCGCTGCGGCATGGCTGATGGGTAGTGTGCCCGAAACTACTGTCCGTGATAACCAGGCTAGTGTGCAACTGG
>JAHDHK010000124.1 GCA_020631335.1 Chromatiales bacterium | reverse complement strand
GCACGCAATTGTTCGAGCTTTTCCAGCTCCTCTATAGCGCAGGGTGGCAAAGACGGAAATCGTTTCAGAAACCCGGCGCGATAAGCATATAAACCGAGATGCCGGTAGACGTGCTGCATACCTTTTGAGTGATCACGATCATGCGGAATAAGCATGCGACTGAAGTACATCGCCATGCCTCGATGATCGAAAACAACTTTCACATTGTTGGTATCCCCCGCTTCCACTTCGGTTTTTATTGCCGTACACAAAGTGGCAATCGAAGCATCCTTAAAACGATGAAGATTCAGCGCCACCTGATCGATACAGGATAACGGAATAAGCGGCTCATCACCCTGCACGTTGACTATAATCGCGTCGTCTTCCCATTGCTTTATTTCACTGACTTCGGCGATACGATCTGTGCCGGTCTGGTGGTCAGCGCGGGTCATACAGACTTCAGCACCGGCAGAGGTACAAACCTCGGCAATTCGCTGGTCGTCGGTGGCGACAACAACCTCGCTCGCTGCAGCACCAGCAACCCTTTCATATACTCTGACGATCATCGGCACCCCGTGAATCAGCGCCAGAGGCTTCCCGGGAAAACGGGTAGAGCTGAATCGTGCCGGTATAACAATCTTATAATTAACGTCGCTCACACAGCCTCCCGACCAGTAAATCAAAGTGATACAGCAGCGCTTTGTCCGGCTGTGCACTCACGGCTAAATACCAGGTATTGTGTGAGGCAAAGTGCGCACATTTCACAGCGTCTTTTTCAGTCATGACAATCGGCAGATCTTCATCAAAGTGCAGCGATTCACCGGTGAATTGGTAGTGGTCCGGCAGTGCATGCTCTATCACATCAAATCCGTGTAATCGCAGTGCGTGAAAAAATTTATCCGGGTAAGCTATTCCGGCAACCGCATGAATGCGCCGGGGCCCGAACGATGCAAGGGTTGTGCGAGATTGATTGCGCAGATTAACCAACGCTTCAGCCTGTAGCTGATAGCCCGGTGACGGAGGGTTTAATCCACTGTAGCAGACCAGATCCACGGTAGATTGCCTGCTCAGCGGCTCGCGCAGCGGACCCGCCGGTAACATCAAGCCATTGCCAAACCGTCTGTCGGCATCGATCACCAGTAGTTCAAAGTCCCGGTACAAGCGGTAGTGCTGCAGACCGTCATCACAGATGACGCAGTCGCAACGGGTTGCAAGCAGTTGCGCACCGGCGGCCCGATCCTTCGATGAGACCACAGGCAATCCGGTTTGCCTGGCGATTAACACCGCCTCGTCACCGACCACATGCGCTTCGCTTGTCGCACTCACCCACACAGGTGCGCCACCTCTGGCACTGCCGCCGTACCCGCCACACAGAACCCCTGTCGTAATTCCGTTGGTCTGCAGGTAATTCGCCAGTGCTATTACCAGTGGCGTCTTGCCGGCACCGCCTGCGGTGATGTTACCCACGACTATAACCGGCACTGTCGCCTGATGCTGCGCTAATAGTCCGGAGTGGTAACACCGGCGTCTGATAAAAACAATGAATCGGTACAGCCAGGCAACCGGTAACAGCGCCGCGGTTATCGCGTTGTTCGACTGCCAGAAACGCGGAGTGCGATGCGCCACCGTCAGTACAACGTTGACGACAAGCCGAATTGCATCTTTATGACGCAGCCTGGGCAGGGTCACTTTCCAGCTGACCCTGTAACGACGCATAATAGCCCCTGCCTGCAAGCAGCTCCTGATGCGTACCGAATTCGACTATACGACCGGCATCCATGACGATGATCGGCATTTTCAACGGTGCTGAGTCGATGGGCAATGACGATGGTAGAACGATCTTTCATCAGCTGCGTGAGCCCCTGCTGAACCTTGCGTTCCGATTCGGTATCGAGTGCAGAAGTCGCCTCATCGAGGATTAACAGTGGCGCATCTTTTAGAATGGCTCTGGCAATCGCAACACGTTGTCTTTGACCACCGGACAACATCACACCGTTTTCGCCAACCACTGTCTGGTAACCGTTCTCGAGTTTCATTATAAACTCGTGCGCATTGGCAGCTTTACAGGCTGCTTCTACCTTACTCACATCGGCTCCCTGCATCTGTCCATAGGCAATATTGGCAAACACAGTATCGTTGAAGAGCGTGACTTCCTGACCGACATACGAGATGTGCGAGCGCAGGCTTGCCAGCGTATATTCACGAATATCAGTATCGTTAATATAGATACCACCGTCGGTAAAGTCGTACAGGCGCGGTAACAAATTGGCGATGGTGGATTTTCCACTGCCGGAGCCGCCCACCAGGGCCACGGCTTCTCCGGCCGCCACCTGAAACGTCAGATCTTTCAACACCGGCGTGCCGTTGTCATAACAGAAGTTGACTGCATCAAAACGCACATCAATGCTTCTGTCATTGAGTGTAGCGGTACCGGTATCACGCTCTGAATCCGAGTCGAGCACATCAAACACGCTCTGTCCGGCTGCAATACCTGCCTGTATCTTTGCATTAACCAGGGTGAGTTGTTTTATCGGTGCGAATAACATCATCATCGCGGTGATAAACGACATAAACACACCAACACTGATCTGCCCGACGTATTTCCCGGACGAGGCGAGAAACACAATAATCGCCAGCGCAATGGCCACCAGAAACTGAATAACCGGCGCGCTGGCCGCACGGGTAAAAGTCTCCTTTACGTTCAATTTTCGATTGGTTTCGTTAGCCTGTTCGAAATGATGTCTTTCATAGTCACGCCCGCCGAACACTTTGACCAGCCGCTGCCCTTCAACCGCTTCCTGAATCACACTGGCAACACGCCCCATGGAATCCTGAATACCGAAGTTAAGCTTGCGAAAACGACTGCTGACCAGCATAACAATCACCGCCACTAACGGCCCCAGCACCAGAAAACCCAGTGACAGCTTCCAACTGTGATAAAGCATAAGACACAGCAGACCGATGATGCTCAGACTGTCGCGCACCAGAATAGTTAAACAGTCTGTAGCGACCACCGACATATTGCGGACATTAAAAGTCACGCGCGAAATCATATCGCCCGATGACGCATGATCAAAAGTGGCTGTGGGCAGATCGAGGTATTTGTCAAACAATTGCTTGCGTATTTCTTTAACGATGCTCCAGCCGATTTTCGCCATCAGATAGGTGGAAAAAAAACCGGCAACACCGCGAAATAAAAAAATCACGATGATCAACACAGGCACAATGGCAATGGCCTGGCTGTCCCGCTCGACGAAGCTGCCGTCAAGCATCGGTTTCATCAACGCAGCAAAAGCAGTGCTGGAACCCGCATAGACCACCATTGACAACACAGCCAGCGTCAACAACCCGCGATATGGCGCAGCATAGCCGAGCAGGCGTTTGTACACGCCCGTGTTAGATCTTGCTTGCGGCGGATTACTCAAGGATTCTTCCAGTGGGAAATGGCGTCGAAAAAGTGCCCGCGCCTGAGGCTGCTGCACCGCAGGTTTTACCAACGCAACTACGGCACCGATGCGGTTTATTTTATCACACCAGTCCCGGGCGACATTCAAATTGCAGGACTGACAGATTCGCCACGCCGATGGCCATGATCAGAACACCGTGCTTTGTGCTTTCTCTGTCAATTGCTGTTCTCCGACAGCGGATAGTGCCATATACGTCGACTTTGCAAACGGTATTGCGACACATGGATACCAGCGTCTGCAGTGACCGTAAAAGTAATCGCGCCGCTGGTGGCAGTCTCATATTGCGCAGCCCCGATATCACGATAGGCGTCTACGATTGATTTGTGCGGAAAGCCGTAACGGTTTCGAAAGCCCGCGCTGTGGACCACATGCAGGGGTCGCGTCGCAGACACAAATGCCACTCCGGACGAGGTCGAGCTGCCGTGATGCGGCGCCAGCAAAATATCCACCTGCGGTAATCCCCGCCCGGTCAGATTAAATTCGGCGCGTGTTTCAATGTCTCCAGCCAGTAACGTACGCTTTAGACCGGCAGAGGTAATCATTAACACGCAGGACATATCGTTTTTACTACCTGCATCAGTGGATGCGGGATGCAGCACCTCAAAAGTCACACCATCCCAGCGCCAGTGCTGGCCTGCTCTGCAAAGGCCGGACACTGGAAGGGTACGCACCGGTGCTGACACCAATACCTGCTCGACTGCAATGCCTGCAAGCAATGGTTCGGCACCACCACTATGATCGTTATCGGCATGTGAGATCATCAGTGCGTCGATGGCTTTTATCCCTGCAGATCGCAGGTAAGGCAGTATCACAGCATCTGCCGCGTTAAAAGACCGGGAATACTTTGCACCTGTGTCGTATACGAGCACATGTGATTTTGTTTGCACCACGACAGCGGTGCCTTGCCCGACATCCAGCATGGTGACCACATAATCTCCGTGTTTCACACCGGCGGAGGTACTGACGAACAACGGCAATGCCACTACCGGCAGCAACCACCTGAGACTCCGGTTAAGCGGTAACAGGCCAAGTGCTGCTATGCCTGCCGCCCACAGTAACACCGGGTTGTGACCAAAACTCACATACTGCAGTGCGTATTCCCATTGCGACAGAGCAGACAATATCAGAGTTAAAAAAGACAACAGCCAGTCGACGGGCACCAGCCAGATAGCAGCCGCCTCGACACTTAGCATGGCCAGCAGTGAAGCAACAAATATCATCGGGGTTACCACAACCCCCACCAGTGGCGTGGCAACAAAATTCGCCACCGGTGAAATCAAAGACATATGACCGAAGAACAACAGGCCGACAGGATAAAGACCAAGCGTAATCAGCAGATGGCCACGCACCACTGTGAGTAACTGCTGACGCCTGCCGGCCAGAGGAATAAACGAGTACACCGCAAAGAGTATTGCCACTGCAGCAAACGACATCCAGAAACCGGCCGACAGCACAACCAGCGGGTTACTCGCGGCCACCATCAACAACGCGATAGCCAGACTGAGCAGGCGGGCCTGATGTCGCGCTATCAGACTGAGCAGCGCCACCACAGCAAACATCAGCAACGCCCGCTGCGTCGGCACAGCAAAACCAGCCAGTCCCGCATAGCACAGCGCAGCAGAGAACCCCGACAACAAAGCAAACGTATAGCGGGAAATAAAATGCAGTCTGGCAACCCGCCGCCAGATGAAAGCGGCCAGCATCGCAACGAAGCCCGCCACCAGTGATATGTGCAATCCGGAAATCGCCAGCAGATGATTTGTTCCGGTGATAATAAACTGCTGCCATTCAGCCCGTTCAATACCGCTGCGATCACCGATTGCAATGGCCATCACAATACCGCCATGCTGACGTCCCTGAAGCGCCTGATGGAGTCGTTGCCGCAGCCATATTCGCATACTCTGCACAAGATAGGATGGCGTCAAACGGGTACCGAGCTGTGCCGCAAGCTCGCTTTTGCGAACATAACCGGTTGCGACGATGCGTTGCTGAAACAGCCACTTTTCAAAATCAAACCCGCCTGGATTCATAAAGCCGTGAGGCTGACGCAGTTTCACGTTGAGTCGCCAGCGCTGCCCGGCTTTCAGTGTCGGCGCATCGCGATACCAGCTCATTCTGACGCGGACACCAGACACATTCACGCAGGCCGGGGAGTCGACTTCGCAAACCTGCTCGAGCGACAACAAAAAGCGACTTTTCTGTTCGTCGTGATCAGGCAAACCTGCCACAACCCCGACTACGGTGACTTCCCGATCCAGCCATTCGGCACCCAGACGTGAATTGAGCACCGCTTCAGCATGCCAGGCCGCCAATAGAAATCCAGCAACAAACCAGGGAATTACCGGCCATCGCCGATGGCAAAGGCAGCCGGAAGCCACCATCGGCAGAGCCATCCACCAGGATACGCTACTAAAAAACAAAAAAAGGGAGGTACTACCGAGCACAAAGCTGACTGCATTTACTACCACAACAACACTACTACTTTAAACGACGCCTGCGATCATAGCACCGGAACACTGCGGTGGCGTAGTAGGTAAATTGAGGCAGGGGTTTTTAACCGTGGTGATTACCACGCACTGAACAACGGATCAGTGGGTTGTCACTGATATCGGCCAACGTCAGATAGTACGCTGGCGGGTAGCAGCCGGACACGGAACTTGAGTGCGTCCGGCTACTTCAATGTAACGACTGTCCCTCAGTTATATCCGCGGATATAACAAGGTGTGATGTCGTCCTCATCATCTGAAGAGGCGGGTCGTTCCGGGCTGAGATAAACCTTCTTCTCAGTCGTCGACTCTTCCAAAGCATCACGCTTGTCTGCGGAACCTGCAGTCTGGCTGGTAGCTTGTCTTGGCTGCGACATGGGTAAATTCACTTTACTGACGTATTCAAAAAGAGTGGTGAGTTCGCACCTGTTGGCACTGGGTGTTCCGAGCTAACGCCGTGCCAGTATCTAATCTGTTCTTTTTCATTCACAAAATCAAGGGTCAACGGTCACAGATACCGACACAAAGTTGTAAGTTTACATCTTATGACAAAAGCACCACCGCTTTCGCACAGCAACGACAATCTGTGGCAGCCACGAGTCATTCAGTTGTTATTAAGACACGTCAAAAAAGCCGGTTTTTTACGTATTTATACGTATAACCATTTATATACCGAAAGACATACTGCGCTATATCTTCTGCGCTGCAATCGATTAATCTGCCGGTGGGTTGTTCAATAGTTTGGTTTACCAACCGTGTCGATTTGAATGCAAACAAACGACTCATGACGGAATGAACCAGCGCATGGTCTTCCATCGGATACCGTCAGTCTTCGTGAAGCGACCCGTTGCTCAGCCGATAGATACGCTGCATGCGTGCAGCCAGTCGCATGTCGTGCGTCACAATCAGAAACGCGGTCCCGAGCTCTTCGTTGAGCTGAAGCATCAAATCGTACACCGCACTGGCGGTGGATTCGTCGAGGTTACCAGTCGGCTCATCGGCCAACACCAGCTGCGGCCGGTTGATCAGCGCCCGTGCTATTGCCGCCCGCTGGCGCTCCCCGCCGGACAACTCAGACGGTTTGTGATGCAGGCGCTCACCCAGCCCGACTCTTTGCAGCAGATCGGTGGCCTCCTGTGCCGCCTGTGTTTTATCGCGCCGCCCGATCAGCAACGGCATAGCCACATTTTCCATCGCACTGAACTCGGGAAGCAGATGATGGAACTGGTAGACAAAGCCAAGTGCGCTGTTGCGCAGCCTGCCCCGCCTGGCGGCACTGAGCTGATACATATCGACATCATCCAGGTGCACAGTGCCTGCGTCGGGCGTGTCGAGTCCGGCCAGCACATGCAGCAAGGTACTTTTACCACAGCCGGAACTGCCGATAATCGCGAGCTGCTCTCCCCGCTGCACCCTCAGGTTAAGGTCGCGCAGTACCTCGACCCGATGCTGCCCCTGACGATACGTGCGCCCTATGCCGCGGGCATCCAGTACGGGACTATTCATAGGCCAGTGCTTCCGCTGGTTCGGTTCGCGCTGCACGCCACGCCGGATAAAGTGTGGCAACGAGCGTGAGCACCAACGCCAGAGTACCTACCCGCACCACATCGTTGTAATCGAGCTCAGATGGCAGCACGTCAATATAGTAAACATCTTTAGGGAGAAACTGAGTCTGAAAAAACCGCTCGATAGCCGGCACCAGCGTTTCGACATTCAGCGCCAGTGTAATGCCACCGAACAAGCCCAATGCCGTACCAATTAAGCCGATTAACGCTCCCTGAATTAGAAAGATCAGCATGATCGAACGAGGCGATGAACCCATTGTCCGCAGGATGGCAATCGCCGCCTGTTTATCGGTGACGACCATCACCAGGGTACTGACAATATTAAACGCCGCTACTGCTACGATCAGAGAAAGGATCACGAACATCACTGTTTTTTCGGTGCGCACAGCGCGAAAGAAATTCGCATGCTGGTGAGTCCAGTCACTGACCCAGTAGTCTTCACCCACATCACGCGCCAGATCACTGGCAACCCGACGTGCGGCAAACATATCTTCCAGCCGCAGGCGAACACCGGTGTAACCTTTGTTCAGCTTCATCAAAACAGATGCATCATCAGCATGCATAATGGCAAAGTTGCGATCGTATTCGAACATGCCTATATCAAATATACCGCGTACCGTGAACCGCTTCATTCGCGGCAACACCCCTACCGGAGTAACACTGGCTTCGGGAGTGATCACTGTGATCTTGTCTCCCACGACAGCGCCGAGATACTGGGCCAGCGCACTGCCGAGCACTATTTCAAATGAACCCGATTCAAGCTCGACCAGCTCACCGGCCACCATCTTGGTGGCAATGTCTGACACTGCTGATTCTTCTTCAGGCAGCACACCCCGCACGACTATTCCGGTGACCTGCTTGCCTTTGACCACCATCACCTGCCCCTCTACATAAGGTGCCGCACCTTCTACCTGTGGATGCTCAACAGCGGCCTCAGCGAGTTCGCGCCAATTCTGCATCGGCTCTTCAAACAGAGTGATGGTGGCGTGCGAGGCTGCTCCGAGAATGCGTTCACGAAGCTCTTTCTCAAAACCGTTCATGACCGACATCACCGTAATGAGCGCAGTCACGCCCAGCGCAATACCGAGAATCGAAATCAGGGAAATAAACGAAATAAAGTGGTTTCGTCTTTTTGCGCGGGTGTAACGCAAACCGACAAAGAATTCATAAGGCTGCAGCATGATGTACTGTGTAGAGTGAGCGGATCCGGAAGCACTGCGTCGACAACTGCAGTCACATTTCCCGAACGTTGGCTAGAGTACCACAGGGCATGCCAGTACCGGCCGACCCTGCATTACCGTCTCTACTGATTCCTCTTGTCATCGAATAAAGGCACAATGCAGTCATGGAATAACCATAGACCATGAGCCGCAACAGTGAAATTACTTGTCTTTCAGCATATTGAGTGTGAGCACCCGGGAAAGTTGCGTGAGTACCTGGCAAGTGACGGCGTTGACTGGACAGCCGTGGAACTGGACGAAGGACAACCCATTCCTGCGCTCGAACCATTCGATGCATTGTGGGTCATGGGCGGCCCGATGGATGTATGGGACACTGACGACCACCCGTGGCTGATTGATGAAAAAGCCGCAATCAGGCGCTGGGTTCAGGAACTTCAACGCCCCTACCTTGGCCTGTGCCTCGGTCACCAGTTACTGGCCGATGCGCTGGGCGGTACGTGCGGCCCGCAATCCCCTTCTGAAATAGGCGTGCTGCCAATTGATCTGACCGATGCCGGGCGCAAAGACCCCATCTTTAAAGACATGCCATCTACTCAGCAGGCATTGCAGTGGCATTCAGTGCAGGTACAGACCCCTCCACCCGATACGACAATTCTGGCCAGCTCTCCGCTGTGCGCTAATCAGGCAATGCGCGTCGGCGCAACCGCCTGGTCAATGCAATACCATGTCGAAGTGGAATCAGACACCGTCAATACCTGGGCTGCAGTACCTGCATACAGGGAAGCGCTGAAAGCCACACTGGGTGAGCAGGCACTCCCCGACATGCTACAGGCGGCCAGCGCCAACCTTGACGATTTTGCAGCCAACTCGGCATTGCTTTACCGCAACTTTATGCAATCGGTCCGCTGAACCTCGAGCGCGAAAAACACCGCCACTGACATTATCAGCCACACAATAAATCACGATACGATGCAACCGGAAGTAGATACACAAACTGTAGTCATTGGCGCCGGTGTGGTGGGACTTGCCGTAGCGCGGGCACTCGCGCTGACCGGCCGCGAGGTAATGGTGCTCGACGCCAACGCACAAATCGGTCACGGCATCAGCTCGCGCAACTCGGAAGTCATTCACGCAGGCATCTATTACCCGCAACATTCTCTCAAGGCCAGGCTGTGTGTGGCAGGTCGTCAGCTGCTTTACCGCTACTGCAAAGAAAGACACATTAATGCCAGCGCGGTGGGGAAAATGATCGTTGCAACCAACGATACCGAATCAGAATCACTAAGGCATCTGCAGCAACGTGCTATTGCCAACGGCGTGAATGATATCGAGTTCATAGATGGTGCTACGGCCATGCAACGCCAGCCACAATTGAATTGTACCGCAGCACTGCATTCGCCCTCTACCGGCATTGTCGATAGCCACCAGCTAATGGTGTCATTGCAGGGCGACATTGAAAACCACTCCGGCATGGTTATTTGCCATGCTCCGGTTGAAAAGATCGACGCTGCAGACGCCTGTTTTACCCTGACCATTGGCGCACCTTCCGATATGCAGTTGCGTTGTCGTGAGCTGATCAACTGTGCCGGGCTCGAAGCAGTCTCCGTTGCAAACCACACTGCGGGCCTGTCGCAAACAACGGTACCTGCAGCACGCTTTGCCAAAGGCAGCTACTTCAAACTCCAGGGGCCGGCCCCCTTTGACACACTGATCTATCCGGCACCTGTCGAAGGTGGTCTGGGGGTGCATTTAACCATAGACCTGGCGGGACAGGCGCGCTTCGGCCCGGATGTCGAGTGGCTCGAATCCAGCGACCCGCACGACTACCGGGTCGACCCGAACAGATCGAACAGTTTTTATCAGGCCATACGAAAGTACTGGCCGGGGCTTCCCGACAACGCCTTACTCCCTGACTACTCCGGGATCCGACCCAAAGTAGAAGGCTCAACAGACTTCA
Source organism: Chromatiales bacterium (assembly GCA_020631335.1). Lineage (GTDB taxonomy): Bacteria > Pseudomonadota > Gammaproteobacteria > Granulosicoccales > Granulosicoccaceae. Next base: position 5,240 of record JAHDHK010000124.1, on the reverse strand, counting down.
TCATTCGGACCGAAAAAGATCACGCGATAAAAGGACTGATTAATCTGTTTGGCATCGAGTCACCGGGTTTGACTTCATCACTGGCCATTGGCGAGTATGTAACAAAGCAACTAACCAAATTTGCATAATGACTATTCCTTTCACAAACATCGTTAAAGAACTTCCGGCCTCTACGCCATTTGTGGGTCCGGAAACCATCGAGCGCGAGCGCGAGCAGATTTTTCAGGCACGTATCGGCGCCAATGAAAGTGCGTTCGGCATTTCGCCCGCCGCGTTATCCGCCATGGCAGACAGCCTGTCACGCAGTTGCTGGTACGCCGATCCGGAAAACTACGAGCTGCGTGCGGCACTGGCCGACAGGCACAACGTGGACATGGACGAAATAGTGGTCGACGCCGGCATAGACAGTCTGCTCGGACTGACCGTAAGAATGCTGCTGAACCCCGGCAGTGTCGCTGTCACATCGCGCGGTGCATACCCGACCTTCAATTATCATGTTGCCGGGTTCGGAGCGGGTCTGGAAACCGTACCCTACAAAGGCTTTCATGAAGATCCGCAGGCACTGATCGATGCCACAAATCAATACAAGGCACCACTGGTATATTTTGCTAATCCCGACAACCCGATGGGCACATGGCACAACAGCAGCACCGTGTCTCAGCTAATCGACAGTGTGCCCGACAACACTATCCTCGCACTCGATGAAGCCTACATAGAGTTTGCAGAAACGGACATTGCCCCGCCCGTTGATCCATCCAATCCCAATGTCATTCGCTACCGTACCTTTTCCAAAGCCTATGGTATGGCCGGGCAACGCATCGCCTATGCAATTGCGCATCGCGATATCATTAGCGGGTTTAACAAAATTCGCAATCACTTCGGTATTAACCGTGTAGCACAGATTGGCGCACTGGCATCACTGCAGGACGAGACGTTTATTCCCAAAGTAAAAACCCAGGTAGCAGCAGCGCGACAGCGGGTGATGGATTTTGCTGCCACCCGCGGCCTCTACGCAGAGCCTTCGTATACCAACTTCGTCGCTGTAGATTTAAAGTCAAAAGAACGTGCGGTGGCGATGATCCAGCATCTGGCAGATAACGCCATCTTTATGCGCATGCCCGGTGCAGATCCGCTAAACCGGTGTATTCGTGTGGGGCTGGGGTCACAGGAAGAATTTGATCTATTTGTTAAAGCCTTCGATACCGGTTTTTCAAGTTTGTAAACACTATCGACTGGCATAGATATAAATGACCGATTGATGCCACCGGGCGGGTTGCTTACCGCCTGCCTCCGCCTCGCAAACATACTGCCTTCATTTTCGCCGTATTCAGGTTCCGGCTTGCACTGCGCAACAGTCACTCTGTACGCTTAGCGTGTTACCTTCAACCGCACTGCATGAACTTTTAAGCGATCAAAGTGCGGATCCATTCGATGGATTTGCGTCTTCAGCAGACGTAAAAAATGCACCACTTATACCATCGACTTCACAAGCGCTGACTACCGCCCTGCGCTGTTGCAGCGCCTCGGTCATGGTGTACAAGGCAGGATAGTCTGACCACTCAAACCAGCCTCTGTCGATTAACGGGTAAAGCTGCAGCCACCTCAGACAAACCGCGAGGTAGATATCGAGAATCGTCAGTTGCGAACCAAAAAAATAGGGTTGTGAAGTCAGGGCATAGTCTGTTTCAAGCAAACGCAGATGACCGGCAATCCTGGTGCGCACTCGCTGCCGGTAGTCGGCTTGTTTTTTTACATCATCTCCTACATATTTTTCTGCATAAAACAATTGCCGCAAATCAGCATGCAGGGTATTGGAGAGAAAAAACAGGAAACGCAAAAAAGTAGCGCGCTGCGTATTGTCACTAACAGGCACCAAGGATGAGCCTTCGCTCTCGGCAAGGTGTAGCACGATAGCAGCGGTTTCAGTGATGACGACATTATCGATCACACAAACCGGTATCAGGCCCGAAGGGTTGAGCTTTAGAAAATGTTCGCTGCGCTGCTCGTTAAATCGACGATCGACAAGCACCGACTGATATCGACAGTTAAGTTCTTCCAGTACGATTCGAACAATTAAAGAAGCGTTGTCCGGCGCATAATAAAGCGTTATGTCTTTCATGATGACAACATAAATTCTGCACTGCCGACTATTTTTCCATTCAACTGCAACTCTATTGAATGTCTGCCCGGGTACAACGCACGCACGGTAGTTTGCTTCATCGGGTGCTGTTTATTCAGTGTAACTGGCTCCCCTGGTGCCGCGATAAGCGATGTCCACTTAAACACCTTGCGACGGGCATTGTCCGCTTTCCCCTGATAATGTACAACATAGTCTATCAACAGCGGCTGCGGTTTTTTACTGCCGTTGTCTATCGTTACCTGCATCGCTACAGATTCACCGACTTTGACTCGCTTTTTATCGAGCTTCAGGGTTGTGTTGATTTTATCCGGCGCGCGATACCCGCTCAGCGCCAAAGCACCGGTGCTGCCCTGTTTAATCAGCGTGCGCATACCCTGCTTTATAATCCAGTCGCGCTGCGGGTTACTCTTTTTCGACCAGCGCTTGCAAATATCAATCACCAAGTCAGGGTGATCCTTTGACAGATCATTCAGGCTGTTGGCAACGGACTTTCGCACATAGAGTTCGCTGTCATCTTTCAGTGCTTCAAGAATCGGCAGGATCGGTGATGGATCATCAATCAACTGCCTGAGGTTTCCGCCCCATGGCAGTCTGGTGCGGACCCCCTCCGAACACCAGCGCCTGACATGCGGGCTGGGATCTTCAACACTTCCATACAAATAGTCGAAGGTCTGTTGCGGGTATTGAATGACAAAGGGACGAATCGCATACTCGGCACTGAAGCGTTTCGTCAGCGCAACCATACAATGCATCGATGCCTCAAAGTGATTGAGTCCGTAATCTGCGATGAACTGGCCGACAGGCCACTGCAGCCAACCGTCAGTCACCGATTCACAGTCAGGCAGCGGCGCTGGAAAACTTTTCTCGACAACTGCCACTGCCTTTAGATAATTCGAAGGCAGTGTTTCAGCCATCGCATCGGCAAACTGTTTAACCCGCGCGTTGAATTCCAGCGCTGACAGGCCCCGGCATGCGTGCCGGACAAATGCTTTCTGATCAAACTTTTTATCGACCGACGCAAGCTGCTCCGCCAGTGCCTTTGCAGCACTGCGATCGAACCAGTCCTTATGTGATTTTTTTTCGGCTGCCACCAGCTGACTCTCCACTGCTCAGAAAGAGCGGAGCTTCAGCTTATTGAACCTGGCTCAAACAAGCAACGCCACCGACAACGATAACGGTGTTCGCATCACAGAGGCATATCGATCGGCGGACTGCCGGCAGGGACGATAGTAATCGTTTAAACACAACCCCTGGCCGGGCCAGCGGTAGCCATTCACTGTGCTACCGCCAGTCGAGCACTCTACCCGGCGGCTTTAACTGCCAGCTGCTGCATATTTTCGAGCGTTTGAATACATGCATTTGCCGCTTCTTCCCCTTTCTTTAAAAAGTGGTTGAAGAAGAACTCATGATGCTCACCGTGCTCGTGGAAGTGATGCGGTGTCAGCACCACCGAGAGCACGGGAATTTCTGATTCCAGTGATACCTGCATCATGGCATCGAGCACTGTGCCGGCCACAAAGTCGTGGCGGTATATACCACCGTCGACAATCAGACCGGCTGCCACGATCACATCGTATTGACCTGTTTTGGCCAGCAGTTTGGTTTGCAGAGGAATTTCAAGGCTTCCGGGAACACCGAAAAGCTCGATTTTAGAGACGCCGCGTTCGTTCATTTTTTCGGTGAACGTCTGTCGGGCGCGGCTCACAATGTCGTTGTGCCAGCCGGCTTCGATATAGGCGATTGATGAAGATGAAAGGTCACTGCCGGTGATACTGACAGCGGTATTGGACTGATTCATGGCATTCTCCAAAGAATGGTTTCCAGAATCAGGGCGCACGGGCGGCCACGAGTGACCGGTATGTCCCGCTCTCTCTTATCCGGACTATACCGTCGGTTTCGGAATCACACCGAATCTGCTGACCACCACCGTTGCCGGCAGCGCGCTCGCGGACTTGTGCAGGAACCCCTGCCATCACCGCCGGTGGGGAATTTCACCCCGCCCCGAGAACGTGTTGCTGCATTCAATGCAGCATCTTTAGTCTATTGCCAAAACGGTCGATTTGTAAACGTCCATCGACACAAAAATGGCTAGATCAGGCACTTTACTGCGCTGACTCGACAGTTTTCGACCAACAGCGCCATTGTCTAAACCCGCTGACCGCAAATGTTCGCCGCAAAATGCCTGAACACTACGGGATACCTGGCCAATCGGGGTTCCCGCTTACTCGCACGATGCAACCCCGAACGTGAGCGAAGCAATAACGCAAGCCCGCCTCGATTAAACGTCCGGTCAACTAAAAAAACTATGAAAATTGCTTCCCCCCCCATCTCGCCGGCGGGGTGTTGAAAAACGCGACGAATAACGGCCCGGGAAGGCAGACGTCCGACTGGCAGGCTGTTGAAAAACGATTGCGCTCGCAACTGTAATGGATCTGACGGCGTTACATTCACCCAGGAACGCCGGCCCGGAATAAATGCTCATTTATGCTCAATAAGCTGCGCTTTTTCGGTTGCCCTTGTACAGCGATCAGGGGCCTACCCAGACCGTCGCCCGTAACGTTTTAACCCAGCTAGATACGCATCGAGTGTTCAAAAAGCTGCCCCTGCCCCGGGATCGGCACATCTACCCCGGCCAGACGCAGGCAGTGCCACGCCATGGCATGATTCGAAGAGGTAACCGGCAGACCGGCAGCTGTCTCCAGTCGGGCAATTGATTCAATCATCCGCACGCTGGTGCAGGACACGAATACCATGTCGACGTGGCAGTCACGTGTGATTCTCCGGATCGCCGCCTCGATACTCTCCACATCAATTCGAGCAACGACCGGATCCATACTTTCATTGAATGACCCGAACACAGGCACTTCGTAACCGGCATCGACAATATACTTTCGCACTGTGTCGTTGACGTCGCTTCGATACGGCGTCAGCACCGCAATCCTGCGAGCGCCCAGTGCATCAAATGCCGCAAACGCCGCAGTCACAGGTGTGGTGGTTTTTGCTCCCGGCTGAACCTGTGCAATCTGATCGAAGACACATTGCTCGCCCAGATGCGTTGTCGCCGAGGTGCAGCCGTAAGCCACTACATCCAGAGTATCAC
>JAHDHK010000123.1 GCA_020631335.1 Chromatiales bacterium | reverse complement strand
ACAGACAGTTTCACCTATACGGTCAGTGATCCGGACGGACTAACTGATACCGCTGCGGTGACAATAACTGTGACAGACGTAAACAACGCGCCTGTTGCCGTCGATGATACGGTAGAGACTGACGAAGACATGGCGGTGGTAATTGCTGTTCTGGCCAATGATTCGGATGCAGACGGAGACGCTCTGACGGTCACCATCAGCTCAGCGGCCGGTAACGGCACGGCTGTCGTGAATGGACAAGCGGTTAATTACACACCGAATGCTGATTACAATGGAGCAGACACTTTTGAATACACCATAGCCGATGGTAATGGTGGTACGGATTCGGCCACGGTGACAATCACAATTGTTGCTGTAAATGATCCGCCTGTAGCAATCGCCGATACCGCGAGCACTCCGCAGGATACTGCCGTTACGGTCGATGTTCTGTTCAATGATTCGGATGTTGATGTTGCCGACACGATATCTGTTAGCAGTGTCACTCAACCGTCCAGCGGGACGACTTCCTTTGATGCGTCCGGTATTCTGTTTACGCCCGCCTCCAGTGGTACGTTTAGTTTTGAGTACACAATTGAAGACAGTAGTGGAGCCAGCGCAACGGCAACAGTAGAGATTGAAGTGACGGCTGTTAACAGCTTGCCGGTAGCTGTTGCCGACACGGCGAATACCAGCCGCGATGCTGCTATTACTATCGATGTGCTCGAAAATGATATCGATACCGATGGTGACACATTAGTACTCACTGCCGTTGCTACGACCACAAATGGCACAACTTCGATCGCAGCAGGATCGGTGGCATACACTCCAAACGGTGTTTTCCTGGGGGATGATTCTTTTACTTACGAAATCAGCGATGGCCAAGGTGGTAGTGCCAGCGGCACAGTGACCGTAACGGTTAGTAACTTGCCGCCGGTAGCCGCAGATGACACAGCGACTACCACCATGGATATGGCTGTCAGAATCCCCGTTTTGGAGAATGATTCCGATGCCGATACAGCGGATACCTTATCCGTGGCGACGGTGACTGATGCTACTAATGGTACAGCAGTCGTGGATGGCAATGACGTCGTCTTTACACCGGTCAGCGGTTTCATCGGTGAGGGCTCATTCAATTATGAATTGAGCGATGGGAGTGGTGGCAACGACTCCGCTGCGGTCACGATTACCATCAGCGCCTGAGCATAAGTAACGCCTCCGGGTGGGAGTCACTATTGTTCCGCACTTTGATGCGTGGATAACCAGCAAGCGAACAGGTCTCGCCAATTCGAATCCACTTCGTGGCAACCTGCATCGATTCGCCGCCGCATCACTGACGACTGTAGAATGCGCCGCTTTTCATTAGTTGCCTCTTGAGTCATGCGGGTTGCCGCTCAACACAACGTCACTCTTGCCGGGGTGCCCGATCGGGCGGTGGGTGCAAGTACGATGACCCGCTGTGTAAAAATAATTGATATGATGCGCCTTCGAAGGTGGAGGGACTGCTGCCGTTGCGCTACGCCACCGCACGAATAATCGCTATAGGCAACGCCAATGTACGAAGCATTCTACGAGCTGAATGAAAAGCCGTTTCTGATGCGCCCGGACGCACAGTATCTGTACCTGAGCAAAGGCCATCAGGCCGCATTGTCCATGCTGGAATATGTGTTTATGAGCCAGTCTGGATTTGCCGTAATAACCGGTGCTACCGGGTCAGGCAAAACCAGTTTGATTCGTAAATTGCTGCAAAACCAGGACACAGCCTTATCTGTTGGATTGATAAACAACACCCATGTCGGATCTTTCGAGGAATTGTTGCAATGGATGTTGCTTGCGTGTGATGTCGAGCCACCGGAAACAGGAAAAGTGCAGTTGTACAAATTGCTCAGCGATCAATTGATGCAGAAATTTACCGCCGGTCAGCGGCCGATATTTATCATCGACGAGGCACAGAATCTCAATGCTGAATGTATCGAGCAACTGCGCATGCTGTCTAATTTAAACGCAGACAAATACGATCTGATCCAGCTTGTACTGGTGGGCTTGCCGGGGCTCAGGGAAACTCTGACCGACCCGGGTCTGAAACCGTTTGTGCATCGCGTAGCGGTTGATTGTCACCTTGAACCGCTTGACCTCGAAGAGACTAACGCTTACATCCGTCATCGACTCATGGTGGCCGGTGCACAGCACGAAATATTTAAAAGCGAGGCTATTTCATCTATTTGGGAAGCCAGTGGCGGCACACCGAGGGTTGTAAACCTGTTGTGTGATACCGCCCTGTTGTTCGGCTTCGCGGAGCAGCTGACGTTAATCGGAGATGATCTGATGCAGGATGTGATCAACGACAAGCGCCAGAGTCTGTCACCGATTTCCGCCTGAGTCTGTTAGCCGGGCATCTGATTCAGGTTTGCGTTTGAGATAAACCGGCTATTTTTCATGGCGGATAAACTGAGCAGACAACGGGGTAACTGTTCGGGTACCTGATGGCTCCGTGAAAATCTAATTCAGCTCAGGGTTGCAGTGCAATATTGAATTCAATCAGATTCAGACCACGTACTGCAATGACACTCAGCGTGATAAACGCGGCCCAGCCCAGGTAGTCGGTTCTTTCCCTGCGCTCTACCAGCAGCAATTCAGACGCATAGAGTATTATGGCAAGCACGACAATAAAAATATTGATATTGAAGTTGCCAAACAGCAGAGGGCTTTTAGCAAACAACAGTGCTCCTACAATCAGAAAGAGCAGCAGATAATCAAATGATGTGATTTTGAATTCTTCTTTGCGTCTTCCCGGAGAGAAACGGATGGCGAGAAAAATCGCCATGCATACCGCGCAGTAAAAAATGATTTCGAGCGCCACTGCCCAGGGGTTTTGCCAGGTAATCCGGTCTATCGTTGACAGGTAGATAACAAAGACAACGGTGATATAGATAATGCCGCGGCGTGCATTCACTCGGAAAGGATAAATATTAATACCCTGCAGGGCCAGTAATACCGCCAGAACAGCGGCAACGATCGCAAACTCGCGCGGGATGTCGTTGATCCATATCGCCAGGGCGACCAGGTAAGCGGGTATAGCAATCTCCAGAAAACGCCGCGAGCCGTGCATTAGCACCTGATTTCTTTCTATTACCGCCAGGCTGTCCGACAGAAATGAAAAGATTCGCGTTTGGCCCGGACGCCATTCGTTTCTTTCTGCCAGGTTCAACAAAAAGTACGTCGTCGCGCAAACGATCAGGTACAACGCTGTGATCAGGTAGTCGTTGGCGTGTGCCAGCCAGACACCGCAGGCGACCAGAAAAGTATGAATGCTGTAAATAATGACTACGGATTCTTTATGGGCAAATCCGACGCTGAGTAATCGATGGTGCATGTGATTGCGCGTCGCCTTGAAAATATTCGAACCGGACAATGCGCGTTTTTTGAGCACGATCAGAATATCAACTACCGGCAGACCAAGCAGCAAAAGCACCACTGATTTGCTGAGCGTGTTATCAGAGTATTGAGTTAACAGTATTGCCAGGAATCCGACAGTAAATCCCAGAAACTGGCTACCTCCATCACCCATAAAAACCATTGCAGGGTGAGTGTTGTAACGCAGGAAGCCAACCAATCCGCCAATGGCGGCAAGGGCCAGCGTTATCGTCAGTTCGTTGCCCGGTGAAAGCCATGCCAGCAGAGCAAGTGCTCCCAGCGAGAACAAGGCTTCTCCTCCGGCAAGTCCATCGAGACCGTCAGAGTGATTGATGGCGTTGATCACACCGATCATTGCAACCAGCGTAAATAATTGCGCAAGCCATTGAGGAAAGAAACTGTCGCCGAAGAACGGAAAATCGGTGACGTAAAGATCACCCAGGTACACCATTGGAATGACAGCGATAAACTGCCCGATAAACTTCATGTAGTGGCCCATTTCGCGCTTGTCGTCCAGAGCGCCGAATGCAAGCAATACCAGGCTTCCAAACAGATAACACAACACAATTGAATCTATTTCCGTCAGTGTAATGACGGGAATCAACGCACCGATAATGATGCCCCAGCCGCCGACTCTGGCAATCGGGTTTGAGTGCACTTTGCGGTTATCGTCGGGCATATCCATCATGCCCAGTTTGGGTGCAAGCCGAACCATGATTGGGATGACAGCCAGGCTGATCATCGTCGCTGCGGCAATGAGAAACAGATAATTCATGCGTTATTTTTTATTGCCCGCAGGTCCGGAGTTCGAGTTACAAGGAAAAATGGCACTATCGTCAACTTTGCCTGTGAAAACAGCGAGGCGGTCAAAGGAAGCAAACTTAGTTTACCATCCAGTCGCCGCTGCCGATTCAGGTTAGCTTGCTGTAATGCGTCATCAAACAAACACAGCAAACTAATGGCCAATTCGCTGGATTTCGAATCCATCGTCTTTCAATGTGATGATTCCGTTGTCGTAACGCGCCTTTATCTTGAATTGGTTCGTGTTTTTTAGCGGCGTTGCATTGTCGCTTGACGCGGGTATTTCGACGATAGTTCCTTCTTCGCTGACTGTTATCTGATGTTCGCTGATTTTATTCATTGCCTGTGCAATCGGCACATATCGATCACTGCGTTCTCTCAACTCCGGGCGACCATTCATTATATCTTCCAGGTATTTACTGAATTCCCGGTATGGGGTGGCATAAACAATCGCGGGTAGCTGTCCCAGATCTTCGATCGCAGTCGGTTTAAAATTCAACGCTTCGATTTCTTCATTAGCTGCTCTTAATTCGCTCAATGAAATGGTTTCAAAGCGTGCATCACCGCTGAAAACAATAGCCGCGGTTCGCTGGTTATACGCGGAATAAACGCCGTAACCTAAAGCGAGCGTTTGCACCAGTGCTATGACTGACATATCGAACAGCAGCGATTTTTTCCACGGACGGTAGAGAATCAGCGTGAGTGCCGGACCCAGTATCAGATCAATAGGAGCGATTAGTTTCAGGCCTTGCCAGCCTCCGTCAATAAAAAAGAGTTCGCCGGGAAACCATACCCTCATCATTAGGTAAAGCAGGACAAGAAAGACGCCCACGCTGATTAAGAAATGAATCGCGAACGCCTGTTTAACGGACGGCAGCCTCACTTTTTGCTCCTCGAACTAATCTGGAAAGTTTAATCCACACTTCGCCAGCAAATAGCTTTCCAACGATCGAGGCTTTCAGAGTCGTGCCGGGTAAAGTTTTGTCCGTTCTGCCTTACGATGCCCTGAGAGGTCAGGTAAATGCGATGGTGATGGCTGGAATGTAGCGTCGGACTGTGAGAAACAGTCCGCTCTGGTTTTGCTTGTTTTTGCAGCGCCGACGTTGCTCGCTCTGCCTCTGCACTCTTTTTACGAGGCTGCTGGCAGGCCCAGCAAAAATTCCAGTAACGCTTTTTGCGCATGCAGACGATTGCCGGCTTCCTGCCAGACCGCGCTTTGAGGGCCGTCAATCACCTCGGCGCTAACTTCTTCGCCTCGATGCGCAGGCAGGCAATGGAGAAAAATGGCCTCTTTGTCGGCCAGCTTCATCAGGGAAGAGTTCACTTGAAACGGAGTGAGTGCTTTTACGCGTTCCGCGTTTTCTGCTTCTTCTCCCATGCTTGTCCATACATCCGTCACAATCACATCTGCGCCTTCGGCAGCTGCTGCCGGATCTTCGGTTAACGTAACATTATTTGTGGCGTGTGAGACATATGATTGATCGGGCTGAAAATTTTCAGGGCAGGCGATCACCAACTGAAAGTCCAACAGCTTGGCAGTGTTGATTAAGGAGTTGCAAACATTATTTCCCGCGCCCAGCCACGCCACCTGTGCACCTTTGATGTCGCCCTTGATTTCGAAAACTGTCTGCATGTCCGCCAACATCTGGCAGGGATGTAGTTTGTCTGATAAGCCATTGATCACCGGTATCGACGAAACACCGGCAAAGGCTTCAATGGTTGAGTGACTGTGGGTTCGCAGCATCGCCACATCCACCATTTCTGACAGTACTCTGGCAGTGTCAGTAATAGGCTCCCCGCGTCCGAGTTGCGAATCAGAAGGTGACAGATTGATTGCATGACCACCCAGTTGATTCATACCTGCTTCAAATGAGCAGCGCGTACGAGTAGATGCCTTTTCGAAGATCATTGCGAGTGTGCGATTTTGCAAAGTCTGCCTGACTTCACCTGCTTTCCAGCCGGCTTTCAGTGCAATCGCGGAATAGATGATCTGCCTGAACTGATCTGAGGTGAGGTCATCTTCCTTTAAAAAGTGTCGTGGTGTCTTCAGCCCATCATTCTGCCAGTCACTCATGAGGTAACCGGCTCTGCTTGATTCTCTTCGCAAATCTCGGTTATCGATGCAGTGACTCTTTGCGCCATATCATCTATTTCATCGTCGGTCAGATTGTATGGCGGTAGCAGGCGGACCACGTTGCCTGCGGTAACGTTAAATACCACCCTGTGCTTCAGTCCGGTCTGCACCAGCTTGCTGCAGTCTGTGTTGAGCACTATACCCAGCATCATGCCTTTCCCTCTGATTTCTGACACCTCGGGTCGGTTGTGCAAGTGATTTTTCAACGCGGTATGCAGTCGCTGACCGCCCGCCTGAGCCCGCTGCGGCATATTCTCGCGTTCCATGATCGTCAGCACTTCTAGCGCAACACGTGTGGCAAACGGGTTGCCTCCGAATGTACTGCCGTGATGACCGGGTTGAATCAGACCTGCCGCTTTTCCAGCCGTGATACAGGCGCCGATAGGTATACCGTTACCCAGCGCTTTTGCACTGGTGATAACGTCCGGCTTAACGCCCTGGCCGAGGGATGCAAACCAGTGTCCGGTGCGGCCTACACCTGTCTGGATTTCATCGCAGACCATTAGCCAGTCCTGACGGTTGCATATCTCGCGAATACTGGACAGATAGTCTTCGTGCGGCACTTCTATCCCACCTTCCCCCAGGATAGGTTCAACCATGACAGCGACAATATCGGGATTGCTCTGAGCAGCACGCTCTATCGCGTCTATGTCGTTGTAGGGAAGCTGTATAAAGCTGTCGACCAGTGGGGTGAAGCCGTGATGTACTTTTGCATTGCCGGTGGCACTCAGCGTGGCCATCGTGCGGCCATGAAAACTGCCGTCAAAGGTGATCACAACGGGGCGTTCAATGCCTTTATTCTGTGCATGCAGGCGGGTGAGTTTAATGGCGGCTTCATTGGCCTCAGCACCGGAGTTTCCAAAAAACACCGCCTCCATACCGGTGAGATCGCAAATTTTCTGTGCCAGATTCTGTTGATGCTCGACTGCAAACAAATTCGAAGTATGCAGCAGAGTGCCGGCCTGCTCGGTGATGGCCGAGGTTACCTCAGGGTGGCAATGGCCAAGCGCGCACACCGCAATTCCGCCAAGTGCGTCCAGATATTCGTTGGCCTCGGTATCCCACAGACGAGGGCCTTCTCCTCGAACAAATGACACAGGCAATCTGCTGTAGGAGTTAATCAGAGGTGATGATGCGCTGGCGGCCATGGCCATATTCCGGGTTGGGGAGCTGAAAGCGGGTCGAATAGGTTATGAAATCAGCCCTCCAATGTAAACAGACGCTGGTAGATCGGCACCTCAGCCGCGTTAATCTTCAACCAGCTGCAAAAGTCGTTGGTGTGCCGGGTAGTGTCGGGGCGGAAGTGCTTCAAACTGTGCGACAGCACCGCTTGAAAAGAGGGAAGCGGTGACCCATGTTGTGGGATAATCTGTAAATCCCCGAGAATGACTGGATCACGTGATGAACGTAAACGAACGAATAAAAGAGCACATTGAATCGAACCCGGTAGTGTTGTTCATGAAAGGCACACCGCAAATGCCGATGTGTGGCTTTTCCAGTCGAACCAGCGAAGCACTAAAGTCGTGCGGCCGTGAATTTGCGTACGTCAACGTTATTATCGATTCGGAAATCCGGGAATCTCTGCCTGCTTATTCCGACTGGCCGACTTTCCCGCAGCTCTACATCAGCGGGGAGCTGGTTGGTGGATGCGATATCGTGACAGAACTGCATGGCTCCGGTGAGCTTGCAAAAATGGTTGAAGCAGCCACAGCGGAATAACCACAAGCCACTGCGATGTTTAAGCGCTAATGGCAGACCGCCTGTTATTTTCAGCCGAAGCGCCAGCGGCAAGTTGTGCCGGGTGCCGCCCGTAAAGCCTAAGCGGGCGTAAAAATTTCTTATCGCTTCTCATGCCCGGCCGCCAACTGCGGGCCGTGGCTTCCGGCTACCTGTGTAGCGCCTCCCAGTTATTGATGACATTACAAAAAAGGTCAGCAGTCATCTGAGTATCGTATACAGCAGAGTGGGCTTCTGACTGATCCCAGGGCAGATCAGCTTTTTGTGCCGCCCTTGCCAGCACCGTCTGACCGAATGCCAAACCACACAGCGTTACCGTATCGAAGTTGCTGAACGGGTGAAAAGGATTGCGTTTAACCCCGGTGCGCTCGACACAGGCATTGATAAAGCTTAAATCAAAAAACGCGTTGTGTCCGACCAGCACCGCGCGAGTACAACTTGCTGCCTTAACTGCCTGACGGATGGGCTGAAATAAATAACTCAGGGCGTCGCGCTCTGCTCTGGCGGCACGCAGTGGGTGATAGGGGTCTATGCCGTTGACCTCCATCGACTTGGGATCCATATTCGCCCCTTCGAACGGAATCACATGTGTGCTGATGATGGGTTCCGGGTAAAGGGTGCCGTCGTCGTTCATACCGATAATTGAAATTGCTACTTCCAGCAAGGCATCGGTCTTGGCATTGAAACCACCGGTTTCCACATCCACTACTACTGGCAGGAACCCTCGAAACCGGGTGCTCATTGGCGTACCCTTTCCAGGTTGATATTCGCTTTTTGTCATGGGCCGGGGTGTGAGAGAACAGCGCCACATAATACCTCAGTGGGAAATGTTCTGTCGGCTGGACTCGGGTTTTTGAACCTGTGCTATTTTGTAGGTTGTGGCTGTCGGAGTGTACGTTCAGTCCTTTCAGCACACTAAAGCTGTGTTAGTCGCTATATCCCGGACCGGGTGGGGCAATAGTTTTGGAACGGTTATTTCAACAGTATTTACAGATTGCGCTGTTCAGGGCAACGCCGCAACAGTTGCCCGGACAGAGCATGGCGATGTGGGTCAGTGTGCTGGTGGCCTTCGTCACCGGTATGGCAGGATTGCTGTTTGCCTACACTTTCGTTGAAGCGCTGAGTCGAAGTGTATTGTCATTACTGGTGCCGGCGGTTGTGGTTTATGTGGTGCTCAAATTTCGTAATCAGCATCACCGCTTTAATCAGACCTTCAGTGCTATGTGTGGCAGTGCTGCAATTATCTACCTGCTCGCGCTTCCGCTTATGCCTTATTTTTTCAGCGCAGATGCGCAAACACAAAGTGGTAAGTGGCTGATCATGCTGGTATTGGTGATCGATGTATGGGCTCTGCTAATCACCGCACATATCGTTCGGCATGCGCTGGAAACCGGCTTTGCGACGGGGATCAGTTTAAGCATTGCATTGATGCTGGTAACGCTTTTAGCGATCGAGCGTATTGCTCCGCAACCATCAATCATAGAAAAAGATGATGCAGAGGTTGATCCTGTTGCCTTTGTATCTTCTCGTTCTCAATGCAATAAATCTGCGTTGCCGTATGTCTGCCAACATCGATTGATAACGAACTTAACCTGAATTTCAATACCCCGGTTATAGTCTCGCCTGATTGTTGTAAATGCTCGTCTCTGCCCGGCGAAAATGTCTGAAGCTGTGAAGTGGTGTTGATGGCGGTGCTCTTGATTCGCAACTTGTAATTCGATAGCGGCAAGTGTGTGTTGATTTGACTGATACACTGCCGCTGGCGAAAAATACGAGACTCTCCTCTGCACATTCATATCATTGGCATCTGCGGCACTTTTATGGGTGGAGTAGCGCAGCTCGCGCGTTCTCAGGGTCATGCCGTGACCGGGTCGGACGCCAATGTCTATCCACCCATGGATGCTCAGTTGCGCGCGGCCGGTATTGAACTGATGCAGGGCTATAGCTCGGCCAATCTCAATGGCAATCCGGATATCGTGGTGGTCGGTAATGCGCTGTCACGCGGCAATGAAGAGGTAGAGGCGGTGCTGGAGCGGGGGCTGCGTTATACATCAGGTGCGCAGTGGCTCAGCGAACATTTTCTGTTTGGTCGATGGGTGGTCGCAGTGGCCGGTACCCATGGCAAGACCACCACGTCGAGCATGGTGGCCTGGATTCTTGAATACGCTGGTCTGGAGCCGGGGTTTCTAATCGGCGGTGTTCCCGAGAACTTCGGTCGCTCGGCGCGTGAGGGCGGCGGTACTTTTTTTGTGGTTGAGGCGGATGAATACGACACTGCCTTTTTCGATAAGCGTTCCAAATTTGTCCACTACCACCCTCGAACTGCGGTCTTGAATAATCTTGAATACGATCACTCCGATATTTTTGAAGACCTTGCAGCAATAAAAAAGCAGTTCCACCATTTTGTTCGCACAGTACCGCCTTCGGGCTTACTGGTCGTTAATCAGCAGGACCAGCACCTGAAAGAAGTATTGACAATGGGATGCTGGAGCGGGAAAGAGTATTTTTGCGCTCCCGGGTTGTCAGTCTCTCTGTCGGAGGGGGCTAAAGAAAATGGCTGGCAGATATCATCGGCCGGTGGACTGTCAGCCCCGGATCAGAACAAATACCAGCTCGCGCCCAACAGGGCGCTGACAGGTGATCACAATCTGTCAAATGCCTGTGCGGCCATTGCTGCAGCACGTCACGCCGGCGTACCCGTGGCCGTGTCGGTGGAGGCGCTGCGGGAATTCAAAGGCGTGAAGCGCCGTTTGGACCTGCTGGGTAATATTCACGGTGTGTCGGTGTATGATGATTTCGCTCATCATCCCAGTGCGATAGCGGCGACGCTCAAAGCCCTTCGCAGTACGCTGGGGGCAGGCGGCAGGTTGATCGCGCTGGTCGATTTCCGATCCAACAGCATGATTGCTGGCACGCATCTTGATTCCATGGCCGACGCTCTGAAAATGGCAGATTTTGCGTTGCTGCATTGCGCCGACAAATCGCTGAACCTTGACGCGTTGTGCAATGCTGGCGAAGGCGAGACGATAACTGCGTTTCAGGCGGTCGATCCGATGCTTTCGCATCTGCGGTCGCTGCCGGAAGCAGGAGATATCGTGGTTTGTATGTCAAATGGGTCATTTCAGGCTATACAAGGTCAAATATTGACTATGCTTAATGAACAGTTGCCCGGGTCTTGAATACGCTGTAGAGCAAAATGGCAACCCTGTTCGAAAAGCGCGTACTCTTTGCACTTAAGATGAAGAAGAGATGGGGATACAAACAAACTCCGCTGCACATATAGAATTCGACGTACCTGCCAAGGTTGGCAAGTACCAATTGCTCGAGCGCATAGGAAGCGGCACTTGCGGCATTGTCTATCGCGCCTACGATGCGATTCTTTCACGTGATGTTGCGTTGAAGGTATCGCCGGCAGGCGGACTCGATCAGTCCGGCAAGACGCCTGCCGCGCAAAAAGCATTTATCACTGAGACAATGTCTGCGGGACGCCTGACTCATCCAAACATTGTCACGGTATTTGAGGCCGGCGTAGACGGTGAACTCAACTACATCGCGATGGAATATGTCGAAGGCAGCTCACTGAAGCGCTATGGTCGTGGCCAGGCGCAGTTGCCAGCATATAGAGTGGTGAATATTATCGCCGAGGTGGCAGAGGCAATAGACTTCTCTCACCGGATGGGGATTGTGCACCGCGATATAAAACCTGCCAACGTCATGGTGTCAGTCGATGGTTCGGTGCGGCTACTGGATTTCGGCATTGCGATCAGCACGTCGGCGGAAGACTCGAAAAGCCGTCAGGCGCTTGGTACACCCAACTATATGTCACCCGAGCAAATCGTAGGAAAAGACCTCGGACCCCGCAGTGATATCTATTCTTTGGGGGCGGTAATGTTTGAAATGCTTACCGGTCAGCAGCTGTTCAAGGCTGAGGAAGTCAAAGAGCTGTTTCGTGCAGTACTGAAAGAAACTGCTCCTCCCTTGCGTTCAATCCGACCTGACCTGCCGCGTGAGCTCGAGCTGGTAGTGGCGCGTTGCCTGTCCAAGAATCCTCAAAAACGATATGGAAGCGGTGCGGAGATGGCAGATGCGCTGCGACAGGTCGCAGAGCGAATGTCTCCACCGGATCTGCTTTCACCGGAGCTGGAAAGCTGGATGGAGTTAATCCCTCAGCTTAAATTCTTCCGCGGCTTCAGTGCCAGAAAGATTGCCCGTTTTACTTCTGTGTCCAGTCTGGTTCGTTTCAATGCGGGTGAAACTGCATTGGCAAAAGACACCATCGACAATCATCTTTATGTGATTCTTGAAGGTGTGGTGAGTACCGGCGATGGCAGTGGCCTTGGCACCGTGCTCGGCCCGGGAGACTGTTTTGGCGAATCCGGCTTTGTGCGTGGAGATAAAAGCTCGCTTGAAGTCAGTGTAATGACAGACACTGTCGCCTTAAAAGTACACTCCAAGAAAGTGCATGAACTGCCAGACGCTGATCAGCTTGCACATTATCAGATGATTTCCAACAGCATCGCGCAGCGCGCATCTGCCTCGGAAGACATTCTGCTTGATCTTGCGTTGTGATCGTATTTGTTTAGTGAGGTAATTAAAAAGGGGCGCTGATGCGCCCCTTTTTTATACTGAATAAGGTTTACAGCTCATAACGCTTAACCAGAGGGTTATGCGGCCTTGCTGCCAAGAAGCTTCCGCTCCCAGTCGATTGCTGTCGTCACAATCACATCCAGATCATCAAACTTCGGTGTCCAGTTGAGCGTGTTGTGAATTTTATCGACATTGGCAATTAACTCTGGCGGATCACCGGCACGGCGAGGTTTTTCGATAATGTTGATCGGACCACCGATGACTTTCTGTACCGTGTCGAGTACGGCTCTGACACTGTAGCCATGCCCGTAACCGCAGTTCAGACGGGTTGAATCACCGCCCTGTCGCAAGTAGTCCAGCGCAGATATGTGAGCAGACGCAAGATCGGCTACATGAATGTAATCACGTACGCCGGTGCCGTCTTCCGTTGGATAGTCGGTACCGAAAACATAAATTTCAGGTCGCTTTCCAACAGCGACCTCGGCCGCTACTTTTATCAGCAGAGTGGCCTTTTTTGTTGACTGCCCGATTTTGCCATCAGGATCGCAACCGGCCACATTAAAATAACGAAGGATCACGTGCTTCATATCACAGGCTTTGCTGAGATCTTCGAGCATATACTCTGACATCAGCTTCGACATTCCATAAGGGTTTATCGGTGCGGTCGGTGATTCTTCAGAGCAGGGATTGCCATCGCCGATACCGTAAGTGGCGGCTGTCGATGAGAAGATAAAATTGCTGACGCTATTGCGCTGACAACACTCAAGCAGATTTCGTGTGCTGGCGGTGTTGTTGTCGTAGTACTTCAGCGGGTTTTCCACCGACTCCGGCACAATGGTGTGTGCAGCAAAATGCATCACTGTATCAACATCGTGAGCCTGCATAATACGATCTACCAGTTCACGGTCACCGGTCTTGCCGACGACCAGCTCACCAAAGAGCACACTCTCTTCAAAGCCGGTCGACAGATCATCAAGTACGACAATCTTTTCACCCTGCTCGCCAAGTTGTTTTACGGTGTGGCTGCCGATATAGCCGGCACCGCCGGTTACCAGGATCGATCTGGACATATTTCCGCCTCATCTGAATGTTGTTTAACGCGTTGCGACAGCGCCTGTTTTTCTATTGTAGCGGCGTTCGAGGATTGAAATGATGCAAAACATCTTTTCAGGTCGTTACCTGCCGCGGCCAGTCGCAGAAAGAATTTGAAGCCGGGTTATCGACCATCTGTAGTGTAACTTGAGGCCGCGTCGAGGTGGATTCTGGCAAACTATCAGTAGCCGACAATGACAGGAATATGCGTTTGGACCAACAATACTGGCACAACGCCTGGGCAAAGAGTGATAGCCCGGGCTGGCAGCAGAATCAGGCCAATGAGGCGTTAACCACTCACTGGAATGCAGATAACTCCGCGGTTTTTGTACCTTTATGTGGACGCAGCCCCGATTTGGAGTGGTTGCACAGACAAGGTCACAGGGTGATAGGTGTCGAGCTTAGCGAAGATGCCGTAGTTCGTTTCTTTGAAGAGCGGCAGATCGACTATCAGGTATCCGTTGCTAACGGGTTTCAGGTGTATTCTGCCGAGCGCTATCAGGTGTTTGCCGGGGATTTTTTTGCACTCGGTGCAGATGATCTGACCGGTATCGAAAAAGTTTATGATCGCGCGGCAATGGTGGCAATGTCGGCGGAGCTCAGGCCTGCCTATGTGGCTCATCTGCAAAGCATCGTGCCGGGAGAGGCTGAGTATTTTATCAATCTGCTGGAATATGATCAGAGCCTGATGAACGGACCACCGTTTTCTTTCAGTGAAACGGAGCTTCGACGGTATTTTGCATCGACCCATGAAATCGGGCTGCTGGCTCAGAGGGAGGATGATTTCAGTCATCGCGGTGTTGACGTCGTGTTAGAGAAAACTTACCGGCTTCATTGCAAGAAACCGTAAAAACAGTGCATTAGTTCTTTGGTTTACCGTAGAAGCACTGCCATGCCTTCTGCCTGAATCTGTTAAAATTTGACTGGATAAGCGCTCGTAATCTGGATTCAGAGCCAGATGCCCTACTAGCGCAAGTGGTTGAAAAACGGACTTTTTACCCTCATATTTGACGAGTTGATTTTACAATCTGACCTCTATGCCAGAAAAACTTAAAAAAGTGATCGGTGTGATTCTGCTCGTCATGTCCGTGACCGGAGTCTCCTGTGGCTCCCTGATCAATGCCGTCAGTTCTCACACGGCGTCTGACGGCAGTCTTGTAGAGCGGATAAGCCAATGAGTGAGCTAAAGCGCGGTGGTGCCAGAAAGATCGATTCAACCGACACCCGACGGCTACCCCGAACGGGCGCCTGGCTGCTGTATTTGCTGCCACTGCCGATGTTGCTTGCGGCGGTTATCGCGCTGTTCAAAAACGGTAAAGGACTGGTCGGTCTGGGTGCCGGGATTGCCTTCGCTGTTATTATGCTGGCAGCCACACTGATCCGCCGCGGGTCGGAAATTGAAGTACAGGCAAAACGTCGAAAAATTGTCCGACGAGCCAGCACTATTCCGTACAAAATGCTCGGCGCCATTGTGCTGGGCGTGGGGATCTTCATCGGTGCCAGGTTCGGGTCCGGTGAAACGCTCTTTGCCAGTTTGTTGCTGGGCGTTGTCGCGAGCCTGGGCAGCGTGCTGGTGTACGGGCTGGATCCGGCTCGCAGCGCGCCGGATGTGCCAGCCGTTGGTGTAACGTCTGAAGAAGTGCTTGAAATTCTTGATGAGGCTGATCAGAAAATAGAAGCAATCGAGGCGGCGCGTGCTCGAATCCACAACGCTGAGCTGAAAGACCGGCTTAAAAATATTGTAACTGGTGTGCGCGATATCATGCGTATCGTCGAAGAAGACCCACGAGACATGCGCCGCGCGCGAAAATTCCTGCGTACCTATCTCGACGGCGCTCAGCGGGTGACAGAAGGGTACGCTGATTCACACCGCTACGGTGAGCACTCAGAGCTGGAAGATAATTTTCGCAATGTACTGACCACTATTGAAACCGTGATCGGTGAACAGAAACAAAAACTGCTGGAAAACAATTTGACTGAGCTCGATGTTCAGATCGAAGTATTGCAGCTGCAACTGGAAAAAGAAGGGGTCTAGCAACCCAGGTTGCCGGAACCAAACCATTGAACTCTTCGGGGAGAGAAACCATGTCGGACTTACGGGTCGAAACCACTGATGCTGAATTAAAGGAAGAAGTCGAAAAGCTCGATGCCATGCTGGCGCCGGATCTAAAGTACGAGATGATTACGCTTGAGTCTGCCA
>JAHDHK010000122.1 GCA_020631335.1 Chromatiales bacterium | reverse complement strand
GCTTGCCGATGTACATGAGGCCGGAATTGACAGAGGCTCACCATCGTTACTGGTCCTCTATCAGGTTTGAATTGAGCCGACTGGGTGTGCAGGGACCGGCACACCTGACCGAAAGCGGCAATCTCAAGCAGGTATGGTGTGCGTCCGATCTGGTGTTGGCCCAAACCTGTGGTATGCCATATCGGCTTTGTTTGCACAACAAAGTAAAACTGGTAGGCACACCTGACTATGCAATAGAGGGCTGTGCTGCGGGATACTACAGAAGCGCAGTTGTGATCAGAGCATGTGATGATCGGCGCGATCTGTCTGAATTTAACGCAGCGGTATTGGCGTTCAATCAAAGTGACTCACAGTCGGGTTACGCTGCCGCCTTCAGCCATTCTCAAAAAGCCGGCTTCCGGTTTTCTCAGACGCTTGAAACAGGATCGCATGCAGCGTCTGTTCACGCAGTGTCGAATCGACAAGCGGATATCGCGTTTATCGATGCGATCACCTGGCGTTTGATTCAAAGATATGATCAGACGCTGAATTCATTGCGGGTGCTGGAGTGGACTACACCGACCCCCGGCCTGCCGTACATCACCTCACTCGCAAGTGACAGTGACCGGATTTTCAGTGCTGTCAAAACAGCAATTGCACAATTGAGTGATGAGGATCGGGATAGGTTGTTATTGAGGGATCTGGTCCGAATTCCTGCAAAGGAGTATCTGGCAGTACCGAATCCGGACAATTAGAAATGACGGTACCAACGGTGTTATATAATGAAGTTACTCCGCGCACCTGGCGGATTGTCGATTAACACTGGTAATCATGGGCGGTTTGCGTGATAGAAATAGCTGAAGCTGTTAGTGAAGAGATGCCCGTCGTGCGTGAGATTTTTGTAGAGTATCAGGAGTGGCTGGGCGTAGATTTGTGTTTCCAGGGATTCGATGCTGAGCTCGCCGGGTTGCCTGGCTGCTATGCACCACCTGAGGGAGCAGTAATTCTGGCACGTTATAAAGGATCACTGGCGGGGTGTGTGGCCTACCGGCCGCTATCCGATGCTCTGGCTGAACTAAAACGTTTATATGTCAAGCCGTGTTACTGGGGGCATGGTATCGGGCGATCGCTATTCTGTAGTGCAATGTCAGCGGTCAAAGATAAGGGGTATCACAGAATAGTGCTTGATACCTTACCGTCTATGGTTACGGCCCGGTCGCTTTATGAAGAGTACGGGTTTGTGGAGATACCGCCTTATTATGCTAACCCGGTAAGCGGTGTTAAGTATTTCCAGTTTGATTACAATAAAGCGTCCAATCCGGTTTGACTGCAGGCTCGGGATTGTCGTTTCGAATTACTGACCGGTATTCGCGGCCGATTTGAATACGATAGGCTGGTGCTGCGGTGGCTGTTTCGGCGGTAGCGCTGCCTGTGGAGGGGCATAAAACAATGGCTCGCTGGTGTCGATTGTCCGCTCAAAGGGTTTTTTCATTTGAACGTTCGTACCGTTGGCTTCTGCGTCCTGTTGTGCCTTGTGCAATTGTTTTGCAGCGTTGTCAGACCACGGGAGCTTGTAAGAACGTGGCTCTGCTATCTCCGGCAACTGCAGCCAGAGATATATTCCTTCGTCTTCTTTCATGAGTGAGCTGATCACGGATACCTCGTCCAGCTTGTTGTGCATTGCTTCAAGCTGAACCGGCTTTGGTCTGCTGAGTATGTCATTTAATGCAATGTAGCCGACGGGCAGGAACATAGCTGCACAGCCAAGCGCGACCAGTTTCATCTTTACTGAGCGAGGGGCCCAGATCGAAATACTGCAAAGCACGGCAGCCAGTGCAGCACCGATCACAAACCAGTGGGTGGTTATCGTCATGATTTTTTGTTCCTGTTTCTAAGCTGCTTCGGCAGGTTGTGAACACTGCCATCAACCAGATTGGCTTTATCATCGAGCTTAAAACGAAATACGGTGGATTCTTCACCCTGCTGAGTCAATTCCATCTTTCCCACCAGCAACTGCTTGGCAGATTTATATCCGGGTTTTTTCAAGCTCACCACAACAGTCGCGGGTATCGGATAGATCGCCGTCGGGTTTCGATATAGGTGGACATTAACTGCATACTCACCTTCAGGGACACCTCGCGAGTAAGTGAACTCATAATTCAGTCCGGTCATGTCGGCGGTATCGCCAAGGTCGTCCCTCAGTAAATTGAATACCTTGCCACCTTTGTTGGAATATCCAACCGGGGAGTCGCCGGGGGCCTCCACCCATAAGTCCACGTCGGCATTTATTTCATCCGGCCAGCGCAGTTCCACGGTCATATTGCCCGGAGATTTGTCACCTTCCTGTGCTACTGCTTTAGGATTGATGTGCGGCAGCAATAACAGAACGAGCGTAACGAAGCCGGCCAGCGCCAGCATGATTACATCTCTAAATAGTGTTGATGTGCTTTCTTCATCGAACAGATCAAACTCACGCATCTCGTTCGACTGCCTCTTGCAGGGAGCCGATTAATTGAACTGTGCCTCCAGTAAGAATTTGATAGTTTGCCATCAGCCATACATTCAGGATGGAACCTATCAATGTGGTATACAGGGCTGTCGACATACCGTTGATCAGCGTGGATACCATTGGTGCGACCGCATTGATATCGGAGACGGTTTCCGGGTTCACACCGGACAAAGCGATGATAAACCCCAGAACAGTACCGATAAGACCCAGCAACACCAGCGTATTCGCCAGGTGACGTACAACGGAGATTCTGTGTGCGATGCGCATACGCATTGAGCTGCTGAGATTGGCCCTGGTATCAGCGTTGCTTCCCTGCATGCTACTGACAAGATGGCTGACCAGCGCTGAGCGTATACCCTGCGGGCTGTGTATTGCGTCTATTTCTCTGTTCGTTTGCCAGATCTTTCTTGCCGCAATGGCAAGCCCCACCAGAAATACAGCAAATATGACTACAGAAAGATAACTTTTATCTGCCTCGACTACTTTCGCGATGTACCCCTGTGACCAGGCTACACCTAATAGAGAAAAAGCAAAGAGATTCAGCAGAATGAATCTGAGCAGAAGCAGGGATCGCAGTGGTGCTTTTAGTATTGCAGCCAGCGAGTCTGATCCGGATATGTTGCTCTGACTGTCCTTGGTTTGCGTAGCACTTACAAGTGTGTGAGCCATTTTATACCTCGTCAGTCTATGCAGTACGGGTTTTCCGACTGTTAGTACTGTTAGCGATTGTCCGACGGGCAACTTGAATTAGTGCACAAAAAGAGAGATTTTTGAGACAGATGTCAGATAAGTGCCGATTCGCTCAGGTGCTTGCCCGCTGTGACCAAGTTGGCGCATCGTTTGTGCCATTCGAAAAGTTAAGCGGTAGAAAACTGTAACCTGGTCTGCCGATGCAGTCTGTCGTTCAGGTTGCACACTGGCTGTCTCTCTGTTTCAGTAAACACTTATATCTGAAGTGACTTGCTGGCTGCACTGGAATAACTGCTGCTAATGTGGAGGTGTCACAAAAACGCTGATTGCGGCAGGCAACAACTGAATGACATGGTGTTGCTGACTCTGTCGTTTGCAGATTGATATCGTTACTTTCAGGGTAAACTACAGTGTAGTTCGCTTGAACCGCTGGCGGTGTTCATTGACTTGAAGGTGGCGATAGAGAGGTGTTGTGAAGGTTGCAGAAGTTTGTTTTGACGAAAGCAATGATTGTTTTGATTTCCTGAATTGATCGATTGCCCACGCAGTTATTGCCATGCCTCAATGGCGTCGGCATACGATCGCTGAAGGTTGAAAGGGCTCGTTACACTTTGGCTGCCGCTTTGGCTTCCCGGCGGCGGTCATAGAGAATAAACTCGGTATAGCCATTCGCTTGTGAGCGTCCCTTAAGCGCCAGGTCCAGCGATGCCTGAAACGTTACGCTGTTATCGTAATCTTTCGACATGGCTGAGTAACCTGGATCAGCACTGTTTTGCTCATCGACAAACAACGCCAGCCTTTTCATTGATTCTATGACGTCGTCTTCACTCACGATACCGTGGTGGAGCCAGTTGGCAATATGCTGGCTGGAAATTCTTAGTGTGGCGCAGTCTTCCATCAGTGCGACATTATTGATGTCCAGTACCTTGGAACAGCCGATTCCCTGTCCTACCCAGCGAGCGACGTAACCCAGTATGCCCTGACAATTGTTGTCCAGTTCATTTTTAATTTCATCGCTGCTTAAATTTCTGCCTGCCGGCAGCAATGGTATGGTTAATATATCGTCAACACTGGCCGGGTCACGGTTTTTCAGTTCGTTTTGTCTATCTCTAACATTGAGTGCAAAGTAGTGCGTGGCGTGTAATGTAGCTGCAGTAGGAGAGGGGACCCATGCTGTGTTGCCTCCCTGTTGCAGGTGGCCGATTTTGGTATCGAGCATCGCAGCCATTTCATCCGGCATTGCCCACATACCTTTACCGATTTGTGCGTGGTCCTGCAGTCCGCATTGCAGTCCGCAGTCAACGTTGTTGTTTTCGTACGCCATAAGCCAGGTTGCCTGCTTGATTTCAGCTTTCGGCAACATCGCACCGGCTTCCATACAGGTGTGAATATCGTCTCCGGTACGATCCAGAAACCCTGTATTGATAAATACAACTCTTTCATGAGCGGCGCGAATAGCGTTTTTCAGGTTGACTGTGGTGCGACGCTCTTCGTCCATAATGCCCATTTTCAATGTGTTTGGCTCAATGGAAAGTGCTTGTTCGACACGTGCAAACAATTCGTTCGCCAGCGCAACTTCCTCAGAGCCGTGCATTTTGGGTTTGACGATATAAACCGAACCACTGCGGCTGTTTTTGTTTTTGGCCAGCCCCAGCAGATCGTGCTTGGCACTTAAAGAAGTGACCATGGCATCTATCAGGGTTTCGGGTACATCCTCACCGGCATATTTGACAGTATCGATCATCAGTTGGGAACCGACATTGCGCACCAGCAAAACACTGCGGCCGGGCAAGGTAAGCGTGCTGCCGTCTGGAGTAGTGTATTCACGGTCGGCCGAGAGCTTTCGGTCAATGGTTTTGCCATCTTTTTCGAAAGAGTGCGCCAGCTCGCCGGTCATCAGTCCGTGCCAGTTGCGATAAACCATGCATTTGTCCTGTGCATCAACTGAGGCTACGGAGTCTTCGCAGTCACAAATAGTGGTGATGGCAGATTCAAGGACAATATCGCAAAGATTGGCTGCATCGGTTTTGCCGATTGGATGGCTGGCATCGAAGCACAGTTCCGCATGAAGATTGTTTTTACCGAGAAGAATTTTTTCCGGAGAAGACATTTCACCGCAGTATCCTTCGAACTGCGCTGGGTTCTGCAACGCGACATCGTTGCCATTCGACAGTGTGACCATCAGTTTGCCGCCGGCGACTTTGTAGGCGGCTGCATCACGGTGTGAGGAATCGGTCAGCGGGAAATGCTGATCAAGAAACTCGCGACAGTAAGCGACTACCTTTTCTCCGCGAACCGGATTGTATCCACCGGCTTTGGTTGCACCGTCAGTTTCCGGAATTGCGTCGGTGCCGTAGAGGGCATCGTAAAGGCTGCCCCAGCGGGCATTGGCTGCGTTTAGTACGAAGCGCGCGTTATCCAGTGGTACTACAAGTTGTGCTCCGGCAATGGTGGCTATTTCGGGATCGACTTTGCTGGTGGATATTCGGAAGCTTTCTGTTTCGGGCTCTAGGTAGTTAATGTCGGTAAGAAACGACTTATACTTTGTTGCATCGAAGTCTTTGTTGTCGCGATGCCATGTATCGATCTTTTCCTGAAGGTCATCGCGCGTAGCCAGGTGCTGCCTGATTCGCGGTGAAAAGTCTTTGATGATGGTTTCCAGTTCAGACCAGAAGTGTTCGGGCGCTACTCCCGTTCCCGGGCAAATTTCATCATTCACCAGTTGGTGAAGTTGAGAGGCGATGCTTAGCTCGCCATGGGTGATATACTCGTCTGCGCTCATCAGCCAGGGGTCCTCTGTATCAGCTTGTACATTGTGATCCGAATAGGGTGGATAGTGGGCAGCCGCCGGAAGCTTATGACTGACCGACCACGGCAGGGACGACACTACGCTATGTCCCGGAGTCAGTGAGTCTGCAGCTCCAATAATCTGGATGCCAACCGGACAATTCTAACAGTTTCGTTCAACGCAATGTTAATCGGCAGCTATCTGTGCAAGAACAATGCATATCTGATTCTGCCCTCATTGGTGAACGTCGAACAGACACATTAAAGAGTAAGTTGATGGCTCAGTACGTATACACAATGAACCGGGTGGGGAAAGTTGTGCCACCGAAACGGGAAATTCTTAAAGATATCTCTCTGTCGTTTTTCCCCGGCGCAAAAATCGGTGTGCTCGGGTTAAACGGTGCAGGTAAGTCGACTTTGCTGCGAATCATGGCCGGCCGCGATACCGATATTGAAGGCGAGGCGCGGGCGATGCCGGATATAAATGTCGGTTATCTGCCGCAGGAACCGGAACTCGACCCGAAAATGACTGTACGCGAAGCAGTAGAAGAGTCTGTTAATCAAGTCAAGGAAGTGCAGGCACGGCTGGATGAGGTCTATGCAGCCTATGCTGAACCTGATGCTGATTTCGATGCGCTGGCAGCGGAACAGGCGAAGCTCGAAGCGGTGCTTCAGGCATCCGGGGGACACGACTTGCAGCGACAACTGGATATCGCTGCTGACGCATTACGCCTGCCTCCATGGGATGCCGTGGTGGAGCACTTATCCGGTGGAGAAAAACGCAGAGTTGCATTATGCCGCCTATTGCTTTCCGGTCCGGACATGTTGCTGCTCGATGAACCCACCAACCACCTTGATGCCGATTCAGTCGCCTGGCTCGAACGATTTCTACACGACTTTGACGGCACCGTTGTCGCTATTACTCACGATCGCTACTTCCTGGACAATGTGGCTGGCTGGATTCTGGAGCTTGATCGTGGCCGTGGCATTCCTTTCGAAGGTAATTATTCAAGCTGGCTGGAGGCTAAGGCAGATCGACTCGAGCAGGAAGCCAAGCAGGAGTCGTCGCACGCGAAAGCCATGAAAGCTGAGCTTGAATGGGTTCGCAAAGGAGCGAAGGCGCGGCAGTCCAAGTCTAAATCGCGATTGCAGCGTTTTGAAGAAATGCAGTCCAAAGAATTCCAGAAGCGCTGCGAAACCAATGAAATCTACATTCCCAATGGCCAGCGACTCGGTGAGAAGGTACTGGATTTCCAGAATGTGTCGAAAGGCTTCGGGGACAGATTGCTCATTGATGACCTGAGTTTTTCTGTTCCTCAGGGGGCGATAGTGGGGGTGATTGGCGGAAACGGGGCGGGCAAATCAACGTTGTTCCGGATGATCATGGGGTCCGAGCAGCCTGACAGCGGCACCATTGTGAAAGGTGAAACTGTTGATATTGCCTGGGTTGATCAGAGCCGTGAAGCGCTTGAAGGCGACAAAACCGTGTTTGAGTTTCTGTCCGGCGGCAATGACCTGATCTCTGTCGGTAATTTTGAAATGCCATCACGAGCCTATATCGGTCGGTTCAATTTTAAAGGGGCCGATCAA
Source organism: Chromatiales bacterium (assembly GCA_020631335.1). GTDB lineage: Bacteria > Pseudomonadota > Gammaproteobacteria > Granulosicoccales > Granulosicoccaceae. The sequence goes on along the minus strand of JAHDHK010000122.1, from coordinate 8,529 downwards.
CAGAAACTGGTCAAAGACCTTTCCGGCGGAGAACGAGGCCGTTTGCAACTCGCGATGACGCTGAAGCAAGGAGCCAATGTGCTATTGCTGGATGAACCCTCTAATGATCTCGATGTAGAAACGCTGCGTGCGCTGGAAGAGGCACTGTTGTCGTTTCCGGGATCCGCTATCGTGATATCGCACGATCGCTGGTTCCTGGATCGTGTTGCCACCCATATTCTTGCTTACGAAGACGATTCCCATGTTGAGTTTTTCGCTGGAAACTTTGCCGAATATGAAGAGGATAGGCGTCGCCGAATGGGTGATGATGCGGCTCAGCCGCACCGAATTCGTTACAAAAAGCTCGCATGACAACATGTTATGACTACTGATAATTACTGCTTTGTTAGTGTTTTCGGTTGAGATAAATGCAATAAAATCAATAATATAACTTATTTTTATGTGGCGAAACAGCGCTTGCGGGCAATAAACTGTCGCGACGGAAAGTACGATAAATGCTTCCAACCCCGGATATTCGTCTAGTTTTAGACGTACGTATGATTACGTAAACGCCTGAGCGCTTGCCAGATACTTAACGAGCAAACCTTAACCTAAGCGTAATCTAAGGTCGTATTTTGCGTGCCGACAATCGTGTAGGACGACAACTTAAAGCTAAATCTAGCTCTAAGTCGTTGTATTACCGTCGCTTAACCTGACAACGGAAGAATAGTTTTTATACTTGTTTACGATTTGAAGGCTGCATCTCTCAGCCCCCGGATTCGCTAACCGGGCACGAAAGCCTGCGGGCGGCCTGCACAACACGCAAAAATTCAGTCACAAACTAACCGGAATGAAGCCAGTTGATTAAAAAGTCCTTTTCGAGGGTGTCAGCGTTTTTATGCTGCATACCCACACTGTTTCTTCTCTTCGGAACTCACGGGATTGCGAGCGCCTCTACCACTATCTGCACCAGTGCTATTGTCGATACGGATGGCGACGGCTGGGGCTGGGAAAACAACCGATCGTGTAAAATAGCCGACAGTCACCCACCTTGTTCCGCCACTGCTGTAATCAATGGCAGCTGGGGCTATGAAAACGGGAGATCCTGCGTTGTACAAACTACCGGGACAGATACACCTGCCTGCACCACGGCAGCGTTCGATAATGGTGACGGCTGGGGGTGGGAAAACAACGCATCCTGCAAATGGCCAGGCGGGGTAAGCCCGGAAAACACGAGTGCTCCATCCGGTCCGTCAACCTGCAGCGCTAATGCCGCAGATAACGGTGATGGCTGGGGCTATGAAAACGGCCAATCCTGTCGTTTCGATACGACGACTGGCGGTTCGGACGGCGGCAGTACTTACAACGGTTCAGCTCCCCAGTGTTCGGTGAATGCCACTGACAACGGAGATGGCTGGGGTTTCGAGCTGGGGCGCTCCTGCGTGTGGGGTAACCGACAGCAGGTCACTGAACTTGACTCAAACGGCGCGGCACCTCCACCGGTTGCCGCTGCGGTGCCCGGCTACGATAACGGCACTCCTATCTGTCTGACTGATTCCAGTGACGGAAACGATGACGGATTCGGCTATGAAAACGATCGCTCCTGCAAAGTAGTGGCCGGAGTCACTGCCACGCCGGAAAAACCCTTGTTGAACACGCGCTGGTGTCAGCCATGGGCAGAGATTTCATACGGCGACTACGTGCTCCAGAATAATACCTGGAATGATAGTGATGTCTGGTATGACAACTGGTCACAGTGCATCACGCTCACCGGCAATAAGGGCAATTACATCGCCAAGTGGGATTACAACTGGCTGCGTCGTGATCAGGGTAATGAGTATTCGGTCAAAAGTTACCCGCAGGTCTATTACGGTCGTAAAACAGGTAACACCACATCCGGCACGCCGGAAAAGCTTGGACTGCCCGCGTCGGTTAACGCGCTGCCTGATTTCAAGGTGCGTTATAAGTACTCTGAAACAGGTTCACCTGAGCGGAATGTCGCGCTGGAATCATTCTTTCACACCAGCTGTGAAGCTGAAGAATGGAACAAGCAGTTCGAAATGATGATCTGGGTTGGGAAGCCGAACACTAAAACACCGGGTAAGCTGGTTGCGGAAAATGTTCGCATCGACGGAAAAGACTGGAATGTGTATACCAACCCTTCTCTCGGATGGGGTTATGTTGCCTTTGTAGAAGAGGAGGATTCAACTGAAGGCTGGCTGGATTGGAACGCATTTGTTCGCTGGACTCGTTATGAAGGTCCGAAAGTCGGGGTTTGGAAAATCGGTGACAACACCTGCATGGGTGCCATTGAAATCGGTACCGAGACCTTCTGGGGGACGGGCACATTCACCCTGCATGAGTTCCGCGTTACGCGCTAAAAGTTGTCATCAACTGTTTGTATTAAAAGAGCCGCTCGTTTGCGGCTCTTTTTTTATGTGCCTTTCCTTAACCTCGAATTCTGCGCCACTGCGTATACTGATTAACACTCTTCAGATATCGAATTCAGGGGTTCAACTGATTGGATCATTGCTATTGCTGAACGTTGGAGTGGCGACTTGAGTCTGCTGGGTCTCGGTCGGTCGGACGCCGGTTTGCTGCGCGGCTATATTCGCGGAGACTACACTGCGTTCGAAAAACTCTATCACCGTCACAAGGATGCTCTTTTTAACTATGTATTCCGCAGCCTGGGTCAGTATGCAGTTGCCGAAGAACTCGCGCAGGAGGTGTGGATAACCGTGTTGGATAAAGCGGCTACGTTCGAGCCCCGCGAGGCCACCTCTAAAACCTGGCTGTTTACCATTGCACGAACCAGGGTGATCGATTTTCAACGTCGCCGTGTGAATCAGGTTCACAGCGATTCTGACAGCCTGGATGTGCCGGATCAGCAACTGGATCATGAACGACAACTTTTATTGCAGCAAATGCTCACTGGCATGGAACAGCTACCCGTTGAGCAGCGTGAAACTTTCCTGTTACAGCTGGAGGGATTCAGTAATCGTGAAATCTGTGATATCACGGGCGTTGGCACCGAGACAGTTAAAAGCCGATTGCGGTACGCAAAATCCACACTGCGAGTGCAGCTGGGAGAGGAAACATGACCCAGCCTGACAGTAGCTACCGTAATGCCCCGCGACTGCGAAGTTCCGAAACACTGGATCGCGCGGTACTGGGTGAGGCGAAAAGAAGGGCTGAACGGCAACCGGGCAATCGGAATCGTCTCTATTTTGCACCGGCCCTGGCGACAGTCGCTGTTTGTGTTGTCGGGGTGACAATGGTGCTGAAAAACGAGTTCCCCAGCGTTACCGCTATTGATTCCGCCGGTGTAACAGAAGATGTTTCGCGGGCTGAAAGTGTGCAACAGGAGTTCACTTCTGCGTTAGCGTCGCAGGATGCCGCAGGTTTTGGCTTGGATGCAGATGCTGCTGCGCCCCCGGTCGTGTTGGTTGAACCTCCTGTGATGCGTCGTGAGGTGATGCGTCAGAAGTCGAACGTCGTGCAAAATTCAGCACCGGCACCTCGGCTGGAGGCAATGGCCGATTCCTTATCTGCCGCCGACGCTGCTCCTGCGTTTAAAGATGTTGCCTCCATCTCGGCTACGGTGAGTGAACGGGAATCAGCCAGTGCCACGCTGCTGATAGCCGAGCAACCTCTGCATCAATTTACCGTGCTTATCCGGCATTCGAATGCACAACAGTTTTCCGATATGACCATACCCACTGCTATTGTCCGGCTACGCACCGGCGGTCAGGCGAATGCGTTAGTTATTGGTAGTTTTATGTCCCGCCAGCAAGCCGACAAGGCGATCAGCCAGCTCCGACTGGCAGAGCAACAACCGCGGGTGCTGACATTTGGTGCATTGAAAAAGCTACTCAGGTAACGGGCAGTTCCAAAAAAGGATCCCGTATCGATAGCGCCGTTGCCTCATCTGTTTTGTCAGGTTGCCGGGGTTCAGCGGATCGGTCGGTTGAGAAAAACCTCGAAGAAGCAGTTCTAATGGCAGATCAGATTTGCCCCGGTGTTTTGCCCGTAACAAATTATTACCTGCGTGCTGACAGCTAACGGTATGATGTAACCTGTTGGAAAGTTAGCAATTCTGAATACCAACCAATAACCGTAGCGTAGCGGGTGTCCCTGTAGAGGCCACGGTCAGTGATGATACGGTACGTTGTAATCGGCCCGGGTGGCTGTTGCAACGCGGTTGTAAAAAGCGAGGATTCACTTATGCAATATCTCATCGGGGAAATCGGTCTGTCCCTTCTGCTTGCCGCCATCATCGGTTTGTTCATCGGTTGGCTTATCGGCAGGTTTAAAATGTCGGGTGACTGGCTAAAAAGCCGCAGACGACTGGAATCTGATCTTTACCAGCGCGAACGTGAAATAGACCGGCTGCGCTCCGATCTTCGACAGGGCGTTTCTCGTGCGGGTGACAACAGAGGCGGTCGCCGCCAGACGGTGATTCCCGCTGAACGTAAACGACATGATGGCCGGGCGCAGCGCAGTGAGTTGCCTGCTTCCGATCGTGAAGCTAACCGCAAAACCATGAGTATTGCCGCCGAAGGCAGCAAGCAATCTGACACAGGTTCGCGTTACTCAGTGGCCAGACGTGATATGAGAGACAGCGCATCGGTGACCGTACGCGCTGACTCGCGTGCAGGCGCAGGTCGGCCAGTCGACACGCGTGATGGTGCGGCCCGCAATGTTAGTAACGAAGTCTCGGTTAAAGAAAAGCTGGAAGAAGAAACGCATCTGAAAGTTCAGGCGCTCGCCAGTGCCGGTGAGCGTGAAACAGAACTCTTGCGCAAGCTTGATACTGAGTCATACGAAAAGATACAGGCTCTGGCACAGCTAGGTGAACTGGAACGAAAATCCCGGGAGCCGGCGAGTGCCGGCGTTAACAATGTAACTACAGCTCAGTTGAAAGACTACCAGCGCTTGCTTGAGCAGAAAAACCGCCAGGTTGAGCAACTGCAGAAAAAGGTACATGAACTTCTGCAAATCAGATCTGCCAGTGACAGCTCAACTGCGAGTACCCCAGGCACTTCAGTTGACGGTTCAGCTTCTGAATATAAAACAGCGCAACGGGTATCTAAGGCCAACAGCCGCGATCGTGAGCGAATTTTGCGGGCATCGCTTGAAGAAGAATCCTATGCAAAGGTTCAGGCACTCGCACAGATTGGAGAACTCGAGCAACAGCTGAAACTTAACAGTGTCAAACCTGATCAGTCGCATCAGGAGCTGATTCCACTGCGTCGTCGAGCAGACCAGCAGGAGGCGATTATTCTGGATCTGCGCAAAAAAAATGAGCTGAACCTAAATCAGGTCGAGGTGATGCGACAGGAATATGAGCGCAAAATACGCGGCCGTGATCACGATCTGGCGGCATTAAAAGCAGAGTTCAGTGCGAGGGGTGACGAAGGCGTATCGCAGGCTGAGATTGAAAGTTATAAACGTAAGCTGCAGGAGGCTGATCGCGCTACACAAAGTCAGATAAAAGACTTTAACGCTACACTCGAAGCGCGAAATCGGGAATATGACCTGCTCGGCAAAAGGCTCGAAGATTTGCGTTCGAAAATCGGCCAGCGCGATGATCAGATTGCAAAACTCAAGGAAGAAGTTGATCAGGCAGGGAAAGACCGTATCCGTGGTGAAACGCAGAGCAATCGCCTCAAGGAAGAGCTGGGCGCTTTGAAGATAACGCTCAAAGAAAAAGAGTCCGGTATTTTGTCACTCACTTCCCGGGCCCGGGAGCTCGAAAAAAGAAGTGGTGAGGCTCGCGATATAGAAAAACAACTCGCCCAATTTACTCGCAGTACCGAAGCGTCTACCAGCAGATTCGAAGCGGTTATACAAGATCAAAAAGCCAAGCTGTCGCGAGCAGGGCAGGAGCTGGAACAACTGCGTAAGCGGAGTAAAAGCAGAGAAGCAGAGCTTGAGGCGCAGGTGGTTGCGCTGCGTAATGACATTAATAACGTTAACAACAGGCACACCGCGCTGCAGACTGAAGCAAATCGCTTTCGCAGCTTGCAGGGGGCGGCAGATTCGCGTGTTACCCAGCTGAACAAGGAATTAAAACTGGCCACTGGCAGTTATGAAAGTTCGAAGAAACAGATCCAGGCACTTGAGGTACGCGCTGCCAAATTTGAAAAACTCGAACAGACGCTGGTACAGAAGAAATCCGAGCTGGAGGCTCTGACGCGCAGTGAGGAAGAACTGCGTGCCAGACTTGCGCGAGTGGTAAAAGAGAAAGATAACGCGCTGACCGCCAAAGAAGAAGAGCTGCGAAGCCTGCAGAGCGAAAATGGGACGTTGCGTAAGGCACAGGAGGCTGAAAAAGCTGAAGTATTGCGATTCAAAAAAACGGCGGCAGCCGACAAAGACCAGCTGACCGCGCTCAAAAGCAGTCTTGATACCCAGGAAAAGAACTTTCAAAGCAAAGCTGATGAACTCTCAACCATGCGCAATGAGTTCAAGGCTCAGCAACAGTCATTTCTGCAGTTAAAAGACAAGCATGAATCATCAATAAAACAGGCTGCGGATGACCTTCAGGCGGTGCAGAATAAATTAGCCGCAGCGGAAAAACGTTCGTCAGAACTGAACACAACCAAAGATAAAGAGATTGCTACATTAAAGGCTGATGCCTCAAAGCTACCGGCGTTGGAGGCGGATATCGGGCAGCGTGATACGAAAATTCTGACGCTGACAAAAGACCTTGAGAAACTTCGTAAGCAAAAAAACGAATATGACAATGAAATTGCACGGTTAAGCAGAGAGGTTGATATTGCCAAGGAACAAGTTGCTTCTTTGCAGGATTCTGTTGATTCGCAGAAACAAACACTTGCTGAACGTGCCAGTGAAGCTGAAGCACTGAAGTCTGCTGTTGCCAAAGACAAACAGCAGATATCGAGTTTAAAGCAGGAGCAACAGCGTACATTGCAAGCGCATGCCAAAGCGTTAGAGGAACTGCAGGGGTTGTATGATCAGACCCGGAAAAATGCAGAGAGTGTTTCCGTTCAGAAAAATCAGCTGCAAACTGATATTGAACATAAAACAGCAGCACTGGAAGAACTCAAAAAGAAAAATGCTGACTATGACGCTCAGATTAAATCACTTAACGGTAAATTGATCGAGTCTGAAAATACCCTGCAGCAGCGCCGTGATGAAATATCGGTTCTGAAAAGATCTTCCGATGAAGTTCGAATCAAAGCCGCAGAGGAAAAGGAAAAGCTCGACAATGAAATCCGCAGGCTGAATGAAGTTGCTGCTCAGGTGGAACCTTTGCGCAAGCAGTCGCTGTCTTACGAAAAACAACTGACTGATGTAAAGCAGGACTCTGAAACCAGAGTCAACCAGTTTCTGTCCAGAATAAAAGAGCTTGAGCCGTGGCAACAGCGCTATAAAGAGTCACAGAACGAACTCAATAATCAAAAAGCCAGTATAGTAAAACTCCGGTCCGACAGCAGTGCAGAGCTTGAGCGTAAAGTCGCCGAAATTTCGAAGAAAAATGCGGATCTGCTTACACAACGTGACAATCGCATAAAAGAGCTGAACAGCAGGGTTAAACAACTTGATGAATTAAAAGCCGAGCTGTCCAACAAAGACAAGAAAAACGCTGAACTGAACCGGGCCCTGAACGACGCCAACAGTGCCGCCAGGAGTGCTGCCGATCAGATTGCCCGTGCTCAGGAAAAAGCCAAAACGTATGAGGCGGATATTTCCAGACTCAATGATCTCCAGAATTCTTCGTCAGATCTACATAAAGCAGAACTCACAGAGAAGAACGAGCGTCTGGCTGAACTTGAAACCCATATTGCCGGCCTGGAAAAGAAGCACGCGGAACAGCAGAAGCTGGTTGAAATTACGCGGGCAGAATTGCAGCAGGAACTTGCCTCTGTCAAACAAGCCGGCGTATCGGAAGTCACGTTACTGACAGATAAGATAAAGAGCCTTGAGGGAGTCAGGGCGCAACTCGACAAACGTGAGGAGGAATACCGCAAGTTACAAGCAATGCAAAAGCAGGACGCAGAAACACACCAGTCTCTGATTGGTGAGTTGCGGGCGCGAATAGCCAAGCTTGAACCGTTGCAACAGCAACTCTCTGCCCGGGAATCGGAGCTTGCAACGCTAGTCGATACACAACGGGCGGACGCCGAAAAATCCGTAGCGGAAATTTCCGGTCTGCAGGCACAGGTAAAAGCACTTGAGCCGCTTCGCGCCAGGCTGGCTGAAATGGAAGAGGACGGTAAAGCGCTTCGAGAAAGCCACCAGGCGGCTATCGATACGTCTGCAGCAGAACTGGCTCGTGTTCAGGCGCGAGTGCGTGAACTTGAACCATTGCAACAAAAGCTGTCTGTCGCTGAGTCTAAAAACATAGAGCTGGCAGAACAACAAAAGCAGGCAGCAGGGCATTCGGCTGAACAATTGCAGGCGCTGCGCGCAAGAATACGCGAGCTTGAACCGCTGAAAGAGAGGTTGGCGGTAAAAGAGGCTGAAAACGAACAACTGCTGCAGTCACATCGCGAGGCGGTGGATAAGGCATCAGCGGAATGT
>JAHDHK010000121.1 GCA_020631335.1 Chromatiales bacterium | reverse complement strand
CTGCAAAGTCCGCCAGCCGTGCGCTGCGGGTAATGGAATACTCCTTTACATTGCCCTGGTGATTTTCCTGATATTGCAGTAACTGATACCGATCAGCGATCACCGGCAGTGTGCGATTGATCAGCCGTTTGCGTGCGTTTCCGCGCTGATCTGCACTGACTTGGCCACCAATCATCGCGTCGACCAGACCGCCGGCACTGTAAGGCTCGTTATTCAAAAGACACAACAGGCACAAGATGGAGGTTTCGGATTCGCGCAAAATGCCGAGCTGACGCTTTTCTTCTTTGGCGCTGCTTAAGGGTGCCACGCTGCACTGGCCGTACAAATACGCCTCGACTCTTGCCCACAGTGTGAACATCAACGCCATTTGCGTTATCTGTTGCACACCCTGGTAGGGGGGCACTTCCAGCGGGGCAGGTAAAGGCTGATGCCAGTCGGGGTTCACCCCTAAACCGGCCGTTATCGGCCTGACAATAAGTTTATCGTCGGACGCTGACGTGTCGACAAGTGCTTGTGGCATTGTTTACCCGTATGTTCCTGCTATTCCAGTGACATTTGGAGTTTAACTCGATTTTCTCAAGCCTCAACGGTGTAAATTTTACCCTGTTGTGACATTCGACCGGAGCGATAACCCCGGTCGAATAGCCTCGTCACACAGCCTGCCGACGGGTTACTCCGGCAGCGTCAGCGCGGTAAACAACGGGTTTTTGTTGCGATGAATCAGTACCGCCACCGACTCACCCGCCGGCGCTTCCCTGACCAGTTGCGACAGCGCACTGACCGAGCCGACTGATTTCTGGTTGAAGCTGACGATAACATCACCGGCAACGATACCCGCCAATGCAGCAACCCCCTGCGGATCTACCGATTTGACAACAACACCGTTTTCGACATCCATTGATTCGCGTTGTTCCCCGGTCAGTGGCGCTACCACGACACCCAGCCGGGATTCATTATCGGTATTCAGGCTACTGGTGCGAGCAACTTGCCGGTCTTCCGCCAGTTCTGCAATAGTCACCGGCAGGGTTTTCATGTTGCCGCCACGCAGAACTTTTACATCGACCGTGTTACCTACCGGCACCGCACCTACTATTGGCGGCAGGTGTGAAGACTGACCGATTTTCTCGCCATTGAACTCCAGAATGATGTCGCCGGTTTGCAAGCCTGCTGCAGCGGCCGGACTGTCATCTGTGACCTTTGATACCAGGGCACCTTCGGGTCGATCCATTCCGAAAGACTCGGCCAGCGACAAATCAACATTCTGAATTAATACACCCAGCCAACCACGGCTGACATATCCTGTATCTTTTAACTGTGCAATCACCGTTTTAACCACATTCGACGGTATGGCAAAAGACAGCCCCATGTAACCGCCTGAACGTGAGAAGATTTGCGAGTTAACACCGATCACTTTGCCTTCAGTGTTAAACAACGGGCCGCCGGAGTTACCCGGATTCACCGCCACGTCGGTTTGAATAAAAGGCACGTAGTTTTCGTTCGGGAGGCTGCGCGACAACGCCGACACAATACCCTGCGTGGCGGTGTAGTCAAAGCCGAAGGGTGTTCCAATGGCAAGTACCCACTGCCCCACGTTCAGCGCATCTGAGTCACCCAGTTCAAGTGTCGGCAACCCGGAAGCGTTCACCTTAAGCAAGGCCAGATCGGTGCGCTTGTCAGCACCAACCAGCTCCGCTGTGTACTGCCGACGATCCGGTAGTGCCACAGTAATTTCCGAGGCATTGTCCACCACATGTGCATTGGTCACAACGAAGCCGTCTTCGGACAGAATAAAGCCCGAACCAAAGCCCCCGCCTGGGCGATTTTCGGGACCACCGAACGGCGCGGGGTTATCCTCAAAAAACTTGCGAAACTGCTCGGGCATACGCTCTAAATCAAATTGCGGGGATGAAGTCATTGTTTGTTTGCCGGTCACTGATATTTTGACCACCGCTTTACCGTGCTGCTTTACCAGAGATTCAAAATCCGGCAACGCAAATGCCATTGCTTTGCCACTCGTTAGCAGCGACATAGCAACCAGCATGGATAACGCAGCGACAAAACTGACAAACGGATTGCGCAATGTTGTGCGCGCTTGTGTATTGATGTCGGGTAACATGTTAGCTTTGCTCCTTTTAGGGGTATTGGAAATCAACAAAAGCACTGCCCGCCCCGTTTACCACCGGCCGGGTGCTGTATTAACCATACGGTCGATTTTCAAAAGACCAAAAAAGGTATTTTTTACCGGGTAATTTTTACCCTGCTGTCGTTACCGCATTTCCCGGCTGAGACTAATGACCACCGAAACCCGCTTTACACTGCTTGGCACCGGATCATCCGGTGGCGTACCGCGAATTGGAAACGACTGGGGCGCCTGCAATCCCGACGACCCGAAAAACCGCCGCCAGCGCTGTGCAATGCTGGTCGAGCTTACCGGCAGGGAAGGCAAAACCAGTGTTCTGGTTGATACCGGGCCGGATATGCGAATGCAGTTACTGCAGGCTGATGTACAGCACCTTGATGCAGTACTGATGACACACTCCCACGCCGATCACATTACAGGCATGGATGATCTTCGACAATTAGCCATCAAACATCGGGAGCGTGTCAATGTTTATATGGATGAGGCCACTTCACAACGGGTAATGCCTGCGTTTGGTTATTGCTATCAACAGGCCGAAGGAAGCAGTTACCCTGCTATTTGTAATGAACATCGAATTGAAGCTGCCACCGCATTTACCATCAGTGGCGCTGGCGGCGAAATCGTTTTTACACCGTTTGAAGTGAGCCATGGTGATATTTGTGCGCTTGGCTACAGGGTTGGCGGATTTGCCTACCTGCCGGATGTAAAAACCGTAGATCTGCCACAAAGCATTGCACTACTGCAGCAGCTGGACGTACTGGTGCTCGACGCACTTCGCTATACACCACACCCCACTCATATGAATGTTGAAGAAGCACTGGCATTTATAAAACAGATACAACCTCGCCGTGCCATTTTAACCAACATGCATAATGCCCTGGACTACGCAACGCTGAAAGCCGAGTTGCCTGAAGGTGTTGAACCCGCCTACGACGGGATGACAATAACCACGTAAACTACCTGTTCAATTGCGCCGACACATTGCCACTTACCAGCGACTGTTCCTTTTAACACCCGTTCCGATTAGGGTTACCAGCCGTAATCATGAGTCAATTCGTCATGCGGTTTGATTTTGCGCAGCGTCACCACTTCTGTGCCGGTTAACGCACAGTTAGGTTTGCTGCTGTGGTTGATGTACTTGAACTCGTTAGTAACGGTCATCGCCTTAACGTCGGTAAGCCACAACACATAAATGCCATCTTTAGTGGTCGGTTTGCCCTCCAGCTTTCCCAGTGAAATACCCGCATCAATTGCCCGGGCTGCAAACATACCTTTGCCGTGAATATCACTGTCCGCCACATACACCAGGTCGTAGGGCACTTCTTTACTTCTACCGGGTGGATACTTTTTTCGGGCAGGTACCTTCTTCTTCGCCGCTTGCGCTTTTAACGTTTTCTTTTTAGTTCGAGTCGAGACTTTTTTCGCCATTTTTTTGTCTATCCGTAAAAGTGCGCAATCATACGGCAGCGGCCAAACGGGTCAAGTGTATAAAACTGTCTCTGACGCGTGATCATCGCGCAGTATGCACACTGCAACCGTTATAATTAACCCGGTGTTGAAAAATGCTATGTGAGATAGCCCTCAGACGGAAAATTGCTCAGAGAAGCGCTGTTTGCAGGGGACAAAGCGCCATTTTCAGCGATGTATTAATACCCGCGACCTGGCGCACCGGCTCTTCAACATCCTGTTAAGCTTACCTGGCTGATACTGTCGTCAATTACCGGAGATGGAACATGTTAAAACCGCTCGTCCTTGTCACACTGGTCACCGCAACCCTAACCGCAGGCTGCACGACCTCACCCACCGGTCGCAAGCAGCTCAGCCTGGTATCAGACCAACAAATGACGACGATGGGACTCAGTGCCTATGCTGACATGAAGCAACAGATTCCCGTATCCACTGACCGCCGTAAAACAGCCTACGTACGCTGCATCGGGAACGCCATTACCGCACAACTCGACAGCAACGAACAATGGGAGATTACCCTGTTTGCCGAAGACCAGGTCAACGCATTCGCCTTACCGGGCGGAAAAATTGGTGTGTACGAAGGGCTGCTTGAGGTCGCTGAAACCCCGGACCAGTTAGCCGCCGTCATGGGTCACGAGGTTGCGCACGTGCTGGCAGATCACGGCAAAGCCCGTGTATCTGCAAGTATGGCGGGACAAGCCGGCTTATTGGCCGGGCAGATTATTCTCGGCACTCAGCTTGAGGGCAATAACCGCAACGTGATGGCAGCACTGGGACTGGGTCTGCAGTTCGGCGTACTCATGCCATACGGGCGGGCACAGGAGAGTGAAGCCGATATTCTAGGGCTTGATCTGTCAGCAAAAGCAGGCTTTGATCCAAGGGCAAGCACACAATTATGGAAGAATATGGCAGCGGCGAGCGGATCAGCGCCACCGGAATTTCTGTCGTCCCATCCGGCACCTTCGACTCGAATCAAAGATCTGGATGCGCAAATGACAAAAGCCTACAGCACTTATCGCACTGCCAGAGCTGCGGGAAGATCACCGGACTGCCGGGTGTAGCACATCAATCTGCCTTTAATTCTCACATTTCACCCATACTGTTCCCGGCAAATACCCGCTTAATTCAATAGCCGCTTGCCAACACAGACACTGCGATCCTGACTTATGCCTTTTATACTGATTGCATTGCTGGCAGTGGTATTGATACTCGGACCGCAATTGTGGATACGGTGGGTGTTCTTTCGATACGGCCACGACTTACCGGGAATCCCGGGCACCGGCGGACAACTGGCTGAACATTTGATCGAACGCTTTGCGCTCAACGGTGTAACGGTCGAAGAAACAGACCCGAACCGCGATCATTTTGACCCCAACGATGGCTGTGTCCGCCTCTCACCGAAAAACTACCGCGGAAAATCCTTAACCGCTGTTGCCGTCGCCGCACATGAAGTGGGACACGCAATTCAGTGGCATCGAAAAGAGACAGTATTTCAATTGCGTACCCGCTACATTCCCGTTGCGATCAAACTGCAGCGCCTGGGTTTACTGTTACTGTCCCTTTCTCCGGTACTCGGCATAGTTACCCGGAACCCGGCAGGTATAGCGTTACCAGTGGCAGGCGGGTTGCTCGCAGCACTATGTGGCGCAGCGACTTATCTGGTTGTGCTTCCCGAAGAGTGGGATGCAAGCTTTAACAAAGCTATGCCGATTCTCATCGAAGGTGAATACATCAGCGCGGAACAGGAAGGGGCGACCCGGCGGATTCTGCGCGCCGCCGCGCTCACCTACGCAGCAGCTGCTCTGGCCTCGATGTTACAGGTCTGGCGATGGTTGCCATTGATTTTGCGTAGGATGTAAATCAACACATCAATGTGTTGCCGGAACAGGCTGAGAATGCCTTGGTTGTGCCTCCTCAATAGCGCGCCTGTTGCACTTGCTTTCGATAGGAAGCGCAGTCAGTGACGATCAAATCCAGCGGGATATCCCAGCTTTGAGGTACAAGGTCTGATTCGCGCTGAGACTCGTGCGCCACCCCGATCAACAGCGGTGATGCCGCTGGTAAGCGCTTTTTATGTGCAAAGGTTCGATCATAGTAGCCACCTCCCTGACCGATGCGGTTGCAGCGGTTGTCAAAGACAACCAGCGGCGTCAATACAACATCGAGTTCTCGCACATCAACACAGTCTGCAACAGATACATCGGGTTCAAGCAATCCAAAACCCTTTTCTACCAAGGGCTGACCGGGCGACCACGCGGCAAAGTGCATCGATTCCTTATGCAGGACAGGCAGATAGAATTGTTTACCGCTTTGCGCACCAGTTTCAAATAAACCGCTGACATCTGCTTCGCCTCGAATAGCAATGTAGGCGGCAACCCCGACCGCCTGTTGAAAAGGTTCGAGCGCAGCTATCCGCTGACAAAGTCTGGCGGAATTTTCACTCAGTATATCTTTACTCAGGGCAGCGCGCTTTTTTCTATGAGTGTCCCGAAGTTTGTCTATTGAAGATTGCATCGATATTCTTGTCGGCAACCCGCCTGTAAACGGAACACGACCGAATCAGCGCATTTGCCGGCTATCCGGTAGTGCAGAGAACCCTACTTTACGCGACGGATAATACTGGTTTCAAGATCTATCTCGAGCAAGCCGGGCTCAGGCTTAAGCAACTCAAGGCCGCGATCAGCGTAGATAAACAGTCGATGATTAAAAAACTGGTGACGGGTGTTGGCGTAGATGTCATCGACATACCCGGACAAATCAGACGAAGCACTGGATCGGTCCACTGCATATGCCTGGAAAGACTCACCACTGATATAGTAAAGAGCCGCCAGCGTGTACGTCATAAACACCATTGCTGCCGTGGCCATGGCTGTTTGCAGTACCGCCGGACAACGCAACAGCAACAGCATCATCAGTAACGCCACAATCAGAAATCGCTCACCCAGATTCACGACCCCAAATGTATTGGCACCCGCGACCAGGTACACAATGAAACACACCGATATGCAAACAAGGACAACACTGAGTTCCGCGGGTATCGGATGACGCAGTGGACTCATGTGTCTGCTCAGCCATACCCACAGCAACCAGATAAACCAAAAGCCAAGCATGGCGGCAAAAATAAAATTTGCGATAAATCCTGCTTTGTAAAACCAGTCTGCCTGCTCCAGCAGACTTTCTCCGGTGTGCAGAATAAAGTTGTGGAACGGACCCTGTTTGGCCAGCGTGTAGGCTTTGTATTGCACCCACTTAAACAGACTCATTGAGTCAGCAGCACCTGCACTGAAGGCGGCCATTAGCTCAACACAGTACCAGCCAAGTAATAACAATGACGGAATGAGAACAACAATGGAATAAAAGCGGTTCCGGGCGTCGTCGCCACGCCTGAAAAACGCTCCGGCTACGCAATAACAGACAAAAATGGCAAACACGACTGCATGCGAGAAGAAGATGAGCAGTGAACACAGCAGGGTTGTCATGTAACCCGCACCCCGTTTGCCGGCACTGAGGCTCAAATAGAGTGCAAACAGCAACAAGGCATACTGAAAGTTGATATAGCCGTTCCAGAACCCCGGTCCGAAAAAGACAATCACACTCAGTAACAGTACCTGAGAGGAATCTTTATACCGATACCAGATATTCAGGCACATAAGCGCCGCACCGAACAGATAACCGCTCAGCCAGATTTTTGCAGCGGTTGCCGGCTCTAATACCATGGTCAGCAAGCCGACACCCGCCTGGCTCAGAGAGTTCGGTACCGGATAGGTAACCAACGCGTAGCGAACACCGGTTGCGCCATCCTGCGTCAACAACTGTTTAAAAAGCCATCCCTGATAGACCCACTCGGGGAAGTCATGCAACAACGGAAAAGGCTGTAGCACCAACAGGCACCAACACAGTGCAATGAACACGGCCAGTGTGAAGCCCGAAAACATTTGCCCTGCTCTCACAAGAGTCGACCGCTTATAAATTGAGAAATAGTCAGTTTCATAGATCGGATCAGATAGCGCTGCCGAACGTTACTGTAAATCGGCGGCTGTGCTCATTACTAATCGGTTTGGCAGAATGCCTTAATGTGTCTGATTTCATCGTAACGCCACTCAATCTCCTGTCGGCAGACCCGATAAAGACTTTTTAACCGTAAGCAGCGTCGGATGACCTTTCACCACAAAGGGAAGGCAACAGAGCTCAGTAACTGTTTGATTTGTATGGGCGGGCAGGAAACCGAATCGATCACCGCGGTTCGGGAGCTACTGCCGTATGCGCTGGAGTGTAATATCGACTACTTCACATCTGTGATGACAGTTCTTGCACGCGAGCTGCCGGCATTCGATGACTATACATTCGTTTTTACCCGCAGCGTTACCGAACTTCCCTCTCAGTTTGACCACACCGACAAGCTGGTCGTGTTGATCATGGGGGACGAATGGGCCCGTGTACCGGTCTATGCCAGTCGCGCCCATGCGGTTTTTAAGGCTCCCGGGCAACAGATGAAACTCGCTTTTCATCATGGCTGGTGGCGCTTTAACACAATGGCCGTTTTGCAGTATCTAAGACAGCAGGCAAAGCGGTTTCCGAATCACCACCGCAACCCCGACAACAACATTTTTGCCATTCCATACGGGTACTACAGACTGCCAAAGCGGGATACGGTTACCTCAATTACCCGGCGTAATATCGACGTGGCATTTACCGGCAGCCTTGACCATAAGCACAGACTCGGCGGATTGATCAAAACAAATAAGGTGCTTTCGCGGGAACGTATGGTGAAAACGGTTGACCACTGGAAGCAAGGTAAGCACTTCAACGTCGATGTTAAGCTATCTCAGTATTTTCCAAAGGCAAAGGACAAACCTCAGTTCGATGACTACCCGCAGA
Source organism: Chromatiales bacterium (assembly GCA_020631335.1). Classification (GTDB taxonomy): domain Bacteria; phylum Pseudomonadota; class Gammaproteobacteria; order Granulosicoccales; family Granulosicoccaceae. The sequence goes on along the minus strand of JAHDHK010000121.1, from coordinate 7,611 downwards.
CACTGATGGACACCAAAATCTGCCTGTCTCCCAGAGGTACTCATCTGGAAACCTATCGTTTGTGCGAGGGCATGTATTACGGGTGTATCGTCGTTGCGGAAGAGCAGCCCGACCATTGGTTTGCCGAGCGGTCTCCGGCCTTCATTTTAAAAGACTGGGACACACTGCCGGACTTGCTGGACGATCTATTGGGGAATCCCTTACGCATGGAAGCCCTGCAAAAAGCCTCACTCGAATACTGGGACAACACGCTTTCGCCTAAGCCGGTCGCCAGCTACATGAAGACGTGTTTATCTACACTGAGTTCCGGATCAACCGGTCATCCGACAGAGTCGCTTCGAAAAGCGGCTTGATGGCGGCACCTGCTCACAAGCAACTGGCACTTGAGCGATGACACTGTAGCGCTGTTTCAAGCGTCCTGTATTTCGAAGGTAATCAGTATGGCACCGGACTCTACCTGCTGATCCTGCTCCACAGTCACCTCCGCAATAATGCCATTTCTTGATGCAGTGAGGGTGTGTTCCATTTTCATCGCCTCGAGAACCAGCAGTGTCTCACCTACTTTCACCGACTGACCGCTTGCAACTGCGACGACTTTAATCTGCCCCGGCATAGGTGCAGTAATGGTGTCACTGCTGTCACTGTCACTGCCGTGCGATAACAGCAGGTCAGGCGTATTAAACGTGTAGGTTTCTTCCCCAAAGATATGCACCTGTGTCTGCCCGGTTATTACGCGAGCAGTGATCGTATGACGGTTATCTATAGTAAAACTGTTTTCGTGTACCTCGAGCGCATACTCATTGCCGTCGATATCTATGTGATAACGATTTTTTCCTTTCACAACCACACTTACGTCGAACGGGATATTCGCTTTTTCATCCTGCAACAGTACCGTATTGCGTAACGGTGCCCACAGACTAAATCCCTGATGCCAGTCTGCCGGAGATGACAAACCTAACGCACCAAGGGCGGCAATGGCTACATACTCTTCTGGCGGGGCAGCGCTTGCGGTTAAAGCAGCCAGATCACGTTCGATCAGTCCTGTATCAACCTGACCGGCAGCAAAGGCGTCATTAACACACAACGCTGACAGAAAGCGCAGGTTCGTCACCGAACCGGCGGTGTGTGTTCCCTGCAACGCACGATGCAAATGCTGCAGCGCCTGTTCGCGAGTGTCGCTATGAACGATCAGCTTGGCGATCATCGGGTCGTAATACGGGGTAATTGAATCGCCCTGCCTGACGCCGGTATCAACGCGCACCCCATCGGGAAAGCTCAACGCAGACAAGGTACCAGTGGCTGGCAGAAAGCCACTCTCAACATCTTCGGCATACACACGCGCCTCAAACGCCCAGCCGTTGATAGTGAGCTGATCCTGCGTCACCGGTAACGTTTCACCGCTGGCCACTCTAAGTTGCCACTCAACGAGATCCTGCCCGGTAATCGCTTCTGTGACCGGATGCTCCACTTGTAAGCGCGTATTCATTTCCATAAACCAGAAACCATCGGGCCGCAGTTCACTGGATGCATCGACGATAAATTCGATAGTACCGGCACCGGAGTAATTAATGGCATGACACGCCTTTACAGCCGCCTCACCCATTGCCGTGCGCATCGCAGCGGGCATACCGGGCGCCGGTGCTTCTTCAATGACTTTTTGATGCCGGCGCTGTAGCGAACAGTCACGCTCAAACAGGTGCACTACATTACCGTGATCGTCGCCAAAGACCTGTATTTCTATATGCCTGGGTGTGTCTATAAACTTTTCAATCAGGCACGCACCGTCTCCGAAACTTGCCTCAGCCTCACGAACAGCGCCTTCGAGCGCCGCTTGAAAGTCTGGAGCAGAGTCCACTTTACGCATCCCCTTTCCGCCACCACCGGCACGTGCTTTTATCAGCACCGGGTATCCGATTCGGGCCGCCTGAGCCTGCAGGAACTCCGGGTCCTGATTATCACCGTGGTAGCCGGGCACTACAGGGACACCGGCATCACTCATCAGTACCTTGGCGGCATCTTTCAATCCCATCGCACGAATAGAGGTTGCTGACGGACCGATGAATCTGAGTCCGGCGGCCTCTACCTGATCGACGAACTGAGGGTTTTCAGACAGAAAACCGTAGCCCGGATGAATTGCCTGTGCGCCGGTTTTTAAAGCGGCTTCGATGATGACATCACCGCGAAGGTAACTGTCACTCACGGCGGCACCACCGATGCGTAGCGCTTCATCGGCACAATCGACGTGCATGGCATCGGCGTCTGCATCGGAATACACCGCCACCGTGCGTACCCCCAGTCTTTGGCAAGTGCGGATTATTCGACAGGCGATTTCACCACGATTGGCAATCAGTATTTTTCTAAACATGACGCCTACATCCTGAACACGCCGAAGCGTGTATCTGCAATCGGCGCGTTAAGGCTTGCTGTGAGACTTAAGGCAAGTACATCACGCGTTTTGGTGGGATCGATAATGCCATCATCCCATAGTCTGGCAGAGGCATATAACGGGTGAGCCTGCTCTTCAAACATATCTATTGTCGGCTGTTTGAATGCAGCTTCATCTTCGGCACTCCAGGTATCACCGTTGCGTGCCAGTGCATCTCTTTTTACCGTCGCCAGTACGCCGGCCGCCTGCTCTCCACCCATCACGGATATACGTGAATTAGGCCATGTCCATAGGAATCGCGGACTATACGCGCGCCCTGCCATCCCATAATTACCCGCACCAAATGAACCACCCACCAGCAGCGTAATCTTCGGTACCTGTGTGGTGGCTACCGCAGTCACGAGCTTTGCGCCATGTCTTGCGATACCTTCGTTTTCGTATTGCTGGCCAACCATAAAGCCGGTAATGTTTTGCAAAAATACAAGCGGTATCTTGCGCTGGGAGCAAAGCTGAACGAAATGCGCCCCTTTTATGGCAGACTCCGAAAACAACACACCGTTGTTTGCAATGATGCCAACCGGTATGCCATACAAGTGGGCAAATCCACATACCAGTGTCGCACCGTAGCGCGCTTTGAACTCATCGAAACGCGAACCGTCGAGTATACGGGCCAGCACCTCTCTGATGTCGTAAGGTGTTTTAAGTTCTGCAGGCACGATACCGGGAATCTCTGCAGGGTCGTAAAGTGGCGCTTCAACACTTTGCCTTACTACCGTGTCTGCAGAGGAACGGTTGATATTGCGGATAGCCTCGCGGGCCAGTGCAAGTGCATGCTGATCGTTTTCTGCCAGCGTATCTGCAACGCCGGATAACCGTGTGTGCACATCGCCACCGCCAAGCGCTTCAGCGCTGACGACCTCACCCGTGGCCGCCTTGACTAAAGGAGGACCGGCAAGAAAAATAGTGCCTTGCTCTTTAACAATAATCGACACATCGGACATTGCCGGTACATAGGCCCCGCCTGCGGTACAGGAGCCCATTACGACAGCTATCTGCACAATGCCTTTTGCAGACATATTAGCCTGGTTAAAAAAGATACGGCCAAAGTGATCACGATCGGGAAAAACTTCATCCTGATTGGGTAGATTAGCCCCGCCGCTGTCAACCAAATAAATACAGGGCAAGTGATTCTGTTCGGCTATCTCCTGCGCTCTTAGATGTTTTTTAACCGTCAGCGGATAATAGGTGCCGCCCTTAACGGTGGCATCGTTGCACACCACCATCACCTCCAGACCATGCACCCGACCGATACCGGTGATGAGTCCGGCACAGGGCGCCGCGTTGTCGTACAAACCGTGGGCCGCGGTGGCACCTACCTCCAGAAACGGTGACCCCGGATCGAGCAGACCCGCCACGCGATCACGCGGGAGCATTTTACCGCGTGATAAATGCCGCTCGCGCGAGCGTTCGCCGCCGCCCGCGACTGCTGCATCCGCAGCTTCTTTTACCTGATCGAGTGCAACCCGGCTGGCTTTGAGGTTTGCTTTAAAGGCCGCAGAGTTTGTCGCTACGGCAGAACTGAGCCTGCTCAACTGGTTACCCGCATCAATTCCCGACCGATCAGCATTCGTCTGATTTCACTGGTGCCGGCACCTATTTCCATCAGCTTGGCATCACGCATAATACGGCTGACCGGTGAGTCGTTTAAAAATCCCGCCCCTCCCATCGCCTGCACTGCCTGTACCGCCTGTTCCATGGCTTTCTCACTGGAAACCAGCACACAGCCTGCGGCATCCTGCCTCGTCACCTCGCCACGATCACATGCAGCTGCAACTGCATATACATAAGAGCGAGAGTAGTTCATGGTGGTATAAAGATCGGCGATCTTACCCTGCATTAACTGAAAGTTGCCGATCGACTGGTCAAACTGCTTTCGCTCGTGCATATAAGGCATGATGTGATCAAGGCAGCCATGCATCAGTCCGACACCAATTCCTGCCAGCACCACTCTTTCGTAATCAAGCCCCGACATCAGGACATTAACGCCTTTGCCCTCCAGCCCCAGAACATTCTCCTCGGGCACTTCACAGTCGGTAAATATCAGCTCTGCTGTATTTGAACCACGCATACCCAGTTTGTCGAAATGCGCAGAGGTTGAAAATCCTTTGAAGTCTTTTTCAATGATAAATGCAGTGATCCCCCGCGAGCCGGCATCCGGGTCTGTCTTCGCGTATACGACCAGTGTGTCTGCATCAGGGCCATTGGTGATCCAGTACTTATTACCATTCAACACATAGTAGCCGGATTTTTTTTCCGCCTTCAGCTGCATGGAAACCACGTCGGACCCTGCGCCTGCCTCTGACATTGCCAGTGCCCCGACATGCTGACCACTTACCAGTGCCGGCAGGTACTTCTGTCTTTGTTGTTCGGTACCGTTAAGCCGGATCTGATTTACGCATAAGTTAGAGTGCGCGCCATAAGACAAAGATACCGACGCACTGGCACGGGCAATTTCTTCTACCGCTACCGTATGCGCCAGATACCCCATGGCAGCGCCACCGAACTCTTCCTCCACAGTTATACCCAGCAGGCCTAACTCTCCCATTTCCGGCCACAGTTCGGGCGGAAAACGATTGCTGCTGTCAATTTCAGCTGCCATCGGTGCGACGCGATCCTGCGCCCAGCGATGTACTAAATCGCGAAGAGACTCTATTTCATCACCAAGTGCAAACTGCATAGATGCATTAAACATATCCACCTGCCTGTCATTAGAGAAGCGGGAAACGCGCGACTATTGCGATGTCGGGAATACCCGGTTTGGCGTGACTGCGGCAACTCAAGTGCCAATCTGTCCGCGTCGGCCAGCCCACTGGATTATATTGACGTTTACGTAAACGTCAACTTGGTGATCTGCCGGGAAACGATCAGCCGGTCAGTAAATTATTGCTGGCGCATCGTTACCGGCAGGGTAACGTCTGGGTGTACTGGAAAGCTATTGGCCTGCTGAGTCCCACCAAAAGCGGGACACGTGCGCAATGAGAACGGCGGTATTGCCAACTTACAGATAGGTCGGGCATTGTGAACAGGCACACCGAAACGAGCCAATCCATACTCTCTACGGATTGGCAGTACCGCGCGCCTCCCACCCTTGCAAAGCCAGTTTTCTGCCGAGCCCCCAGCGGTATCCACCGGGCATTCCATCACCGCGAATAACCCGATGACATGGAATAAGCAAAGCGACGGGGTTGTGACCGACAGCTGTTCCCACCGCTCTTACCGCTTTCGGTTTACCAATCTTTTCGGCAATTTGCGCATAGCTAGCAACGCCTCCTTCGGGAATATTCAGTAATGCCTCCCAGACTTTTAGCTGAAACGCAGTACCTGAAACCAGCAGAGGCAGCGATTTTTTTGATTCAGCAGAAAATATTTCGGACACAGTTTTGCCGGTTTGCATCTGCTTTTCATGATAACTGGCGTTGGGCAACCGACTCATCAGTTGTAACAGTGCGGTGTCTGCTGTGGTGGCAGTGCCGAGGAACTGCAGTCCGCAGACTCCCCGACCAGTCTCGCCCAGCAGACACATGCCAAATGGTGTTTCGTGCATGCCATAGGCAACCTCAATACCGGCACCACCCGCTTTGTATTCACCGGGAGTAACTGCCTCTAAACGAATAAACAACTCACCCAGGCGGGCCGGGGCGGACAGGCCGACCTCATAGGCCGCATCCATTGTCGAGTGCCCGCGTTGCAGATACTCAGATGCACGTTTCACCGTTAGATACTGCAAAAACTGCTTGGGGCTGATTCCAGCCCAGCGTTGAAAAACACGTTGAAAGTGGTGTTCACTTAAGTGTACGGACTTGGCGATTTCCGACAGTGCGGGTTGATGACGATAATTTTCGGCAACAAAATTCAGTGCCTGCTCAACACGCTGGTAATCCCGACTGATCGCAGTATGCATATTCATATCGAAAGCATAACGGCAAACCTCTGTGCACGTGCAACGGATTCTTGCGCATTGCCTGTTTGGACACAGCCAAAACAGTCAGAGGCGTTTTGTATTTCCGGCAGACACTTGAAATAACAACACTGTACAGTGAGCCATTTTTCCGGCGGTGTGCTTCGCTGCCACCATGCTTGTACAAGCAAAGTTTATCCGTACAGAATCAACTATTCCCCGCCGCTTTCTCAAATGCCGGAGGCGAAAGAACAAATACGCTTGTCGACGGTTATTCCGAAACCGGCACTGCTCATGCAGTCAAAACTATTGCAAGGATGTTTTAACTGCAAACAGTCAACGGATAAACCAGGACGGCTTTAATAATGACTGATCACCAGCAACAATCCCACCTGAAACAAAACGTCAGCAGCCGCTCGACCAGCGCCAAAGCGCTGCGAATCAACCTTGATGAGCGTAAATATGGCACGATTGCAGAGATCGGTGCAGGACAGGAGGTTGCGCGACAGTTCTTTATTGCAGGTGCAGCCGCAGGCACCGTTGCAAAAACCATTTCAGCGTATGATATGCAGTTCTCTGATGCGATCTATGGTGTCCAGGCAGGAGGGAGGTATGTCAGTGAAGCACGCGTGATGGCGATGCTGGAGAAGGAATTCTCACTGGTGGTAGACCGGGTATCTGATTTCCGATCCAAGTCGTCGAGGTTCTTTTCCTATGCCGCTACAGTCGCGGCCAAGAGCTTCAATCGCGATAATGAATGCCATGCCTGGTGTGGAGTGCGTGTGCAAACGTATCCCGGAGCACCGGCATCCGACATCATTCTACATGTTCGCATGCTGGATAAAACAGTAGAACAACAGCAGGAAGCACTTGGCATTCTCGGTGTTAATCTGATCTATGCAGCCTACTATTTTTTCGAAAACCCGCAAAAGTCTATCGACTCACTTACCGATGATCTATCCGTTGATCGCATAGAAATTGACCGGATTCAATTCTCCGGTCCCTACTTCGAAGAAGTTGACAACCGGGCAATCAATTTACACTTGATTCGCAGCGGAAAAACGCGAGCGGTGATGTTTCAGCCCGATGGAGATGTCGTCGTTCCATCATCAATGCTATACAAACAGAATGTGCTCACAATCAGAGGTTCATTCAGACCAGTCACCCGGCTGAATGTGGATATGATCGAACAAGGTGCATTATCCTTTTATGAGATGCCGGGCGTCAGTAAAGACAATACAGTGGTACTGACCGAAATATCACTCAA
>JAHDHK010000120.1:10679-16121 GCA_020631335.1 Chromatiales bacterium | reverse complement strand
CCACCAGCAGTGAACGTGAAGAAAAACTCGATTATCAAAATGCTTATGATCTGTTGATTCTGGGGCGCAACCTGGAGGCCATAGCAGAGTTTGAGAATTTCCTTTCTGTGTATCCCGATGGAACCTACTCTGACAATGCCCACTACTGGCTGGGCGAAGCAAACTATGTAGAGCGGCAGTTCGGCGAAGCGATAGACCGGTTTAATGTCGTGATATTCCAGTTTCCGGGAAGTCGTAAAGTACCCGATGCACGCTTGCGAAAAGGCTTCGCCTTGTTTGAACTGCAACGCTACGCCGAGGCTCGGCAGGAGTTATCGGGTGTGGAAAGTGAGTATCGCGGTCGTTCCATTGCAGCGCTCGCCAGGCGGCGGCTCGAGCAGATGGATAACGCAGGGCTTTAATCGGGTGTCGCCGGCCGGCTATTTACGCGTTTTTGCATAGCCGATTATTTCTTTGAGCTCATCGCTGCCGCAATCGGGCTGGACGCTGGTATAAAGCCCTTTGTTGTTTTTACAGGTTTGCAACAACACAGTTGAATCTATTGGGTTCAGGTAGGCATAGCCCACCGGGCCAAGCCCGTTGTTACCATCACAGGATACCCTGGCACTTAAATAGGAACCGTCGCCTTGCTGGCACTCGTACACTATCACTGCATTGTCAACATGATTGCGGTGCAGATACCAGGCGTCGGTTTCACGGTAACCGGCATCCACTACTCTTGATGAGGTGCGGTTTAATCGGGCGGGGTGAGTATAGCTGGCGACTCTGGTATACGGCAGATGTTCAAACCCGCAGTCGAGGTTTTTTCGCTGCCCGTTGCGGCCGCTGCTGGTCGACCATATTTGCCAACCCTTTTTGGCACGCCCGTTAGTATCATGCAATCCCAGTCCGACTTTAGCTGCCAGCTCCGCCGGATGGTCCTGCATTCGATGGTAAATGTAGTTTTCGATACCCGGCGTGGCGAGCGCATTACGAAACGATTTACATAAAGCATTGGCCTGTGCATCTTCACTGGCCACGGGCGGTATAGAGTTAAAGCCGCTTTCAGTCAGGTAAATTTCCCAGGAGGCTGGTTGGTTCGGAAACTCGCGGCGCAGCCACGACGCCAGTATGCCGATGTTCCCGAAGGTGACATAGGGAAGATCATCAATGGAAAAATCAGCAATGCCCAGGCTTTTGCTGTATGGGTGGTAGGCGATCTGCCACTGCCTTCCACCGGCATTTGCGTGCACACCTCGTATAAACGTTTTTACCGAAAGCACCGGCCTTGCCTGTGCGGGCTGATTAAAGCTTTCAGCGTACTGATGGGCAAATGGAATAAACACTTTGGCCTGTGGTAATTCAAGTTTTATAGCATCGTAGGCCGCATTGAAATCGGCAGAGTAACGATCGATCCAGCGCTGCTGGTTACAGGGTGTTCCCTGACCGCACTCGTGGTCGTACCAGTCGTTCATATTGACTTCGTTATGAATAACAAAGTCGTGGACTTGTCCATGCCCGCCTGACCCATTGTAGCGTCTTGCAAGCATGCCCGCGAACCGTGCGAAGTCCTGCGGGTCGGTGGCAGTACAGAAAATATCGCGTGCCGGGCTGCCGGTATAGCAGTTGTCAGTACGTGCCCAGTCGGGTACTCCCCATAAAATTCCGGTGACGTTGAGCCCTTTTGAAGACCAGTAGCGAACCTCCTCATCAAACACGTGCGGAATTGTAAAGCAGTGATTATCGTAGCGTATTTGATTCGATGAACAGGCTGATGTGGTTTTTACCGGCTGCCAGAATGACCACACCAGATTGATACCTACACCGCCGGTATTGGCGTTGGTAAAGACGGACCGCTGCGGCCAGTGGTCGGTATTAATAGATTTAATTTTAAACGGATCTCTCTGCGGGTAAGGTCCGGGATCAGGCTGCTTGTTGAGCCAGATAGTTTTGGCAGACTCGCTGGTGTTAACCAGTTTCTGATCGTTGCGACAGGACTGCCCGTTGCGCCAGCCCCAGCCATCGCCGTCCGGATCGACACAGTTTCCAGTCGGCGCTACTGCAGTGGTATCCGGTTCTGCTGCAACCCGGCACGACTGTCCATTGAACCAGCCCCAGCCATCCCCGTCGGGGTCGGGGCAGGTGTTGTTGCTGGTAGAGTGCTGTGTGTCGTCACCGGTTGTATCGACGATACAACTTTGATTATTTTCCCATCCCCAGCCATCGCCATCCGGATCACTCTGGGGCGAAGCACAGAAGGTTGCGAGGCTCTGTGCGTGTAGCTGGCCGGCGCCTGTCAGGCAATTCGAGATGAAGAAAACAAGTAGCAGCGGGCGGAGCATTGTGCGAATAAGGTTGCAGTCGTTGCATCCAATAGTCGTTTTTTAACAATGCTAATTCTGTGACCGGGTCGGTGTATGTCACTAGTGCCCTGTCAGTAGCAGTGCACAAACACTGTGGGCTAAAACATTTTTTACTGGCCAATTTAGAAGCCACTGGATAGAGGCTCGCAACAGAGGGTTTCGGGCTTGCCCGATCCTGCCTGCGTTGTGCGCCCGAAGTCCTCCTAAATACTCCCTGACAGCTTGATAAAGCAGACGTTGAGATCTTACCAGCACTACCAGGGCTGCACAGAAGGTGCTTGTTCCAGTTATGGTCAGGTGCAAGCGGCCATAAGATTGGTTTTATAGTCTGCTTTGAAGGAGGCCGTCTGGGTTTCCCGGGCGCCGGTGTCAGATACAAATTCAGCCATGACTGTCGTCCCGGTGAGTTCGCCGCCGGTCACGCGGATATTGCCGAGTGAGGAATCGGTCAGCTGATCATCGATATCTATGGAAAATACGTAATCTGCGCCCGCCGGGAATTTGTCGAAGCGAATGGTGATCGTCTGGCCGCCGTCGTCGGGTATCTGAACATCGGCAACCTCGGCGCTTGTGGATTCGAGTCGATAGGGCTGGAACACTTCGACACCGGCGCCACCACGTTGAGTATCGAATACCAGATTACCTTTTGCGCTTGCAAGCTCAACGGTAATGTTTTTCACCGACCATGCAGCAGAAGATGTATTGACGAAGCTGAACCGGTCGCGCGGCGCACTTTCAGTAAACTTTGCAGTAAGTGCTGCTTCACAACGGGCGTCAGTCTTATCTGTAATTGAAGCCATTGTCAGGTTGGCTGTTCCAATGACAACCAGTGCCATTGAAAGTTTGACTTGTCCGGATAGCGAATATTTCATAGTACCTCTTTAGAACCAGTGAAGCGGCGGTGCAGGGGGCGGGTCGTTGCTGTGTTGTTAACTTTACGTGCGTTGAGTTCGATTTGGATCTTCAGCTTGTTGCTTTGGCATCTCTAGTCATTAATCAACATGGTTTCAGAACCGTCTTGTCGGGCTAATGACCGACAGAGCGACGTGCAATATATATTGTACTTTCGGAAGTCCGGCGGATTGTGTAGATAATGTGGATGCTGATAAGTGCCGGGTGCTCAGGTTCGCATGAGCCTGATCTGCCCGCTTGTTGAGTCTGCTTTAGAACAGGCATTTACCGGGTATATATACCTTTAGCCTTCTTTTGTTTACAGTCAGTGAACTGCCGGTTACGCGAATATCAAGAGCGCATTTTTTTACCGGTTGGGTCGAATGGTGGTTCATGTAATAAAGTAGCGTTACGCCGGGTACCGAGAATTTCGATTTGAAATTCGCTTTCGCCGAGCAATGCCGTGGGTATGTAGCCCTGTGCGAGTGACATCTCAACGCTGTGTCCATAGCCGCCTGAAGTAACCCAGCCTGCCACAGTCCATTGCCCGTCGGTTTGACCGTTGACAGGTGGTGTCGCTTTTCCACGGCTGTCAAATCGCGGAGCGCCATAGCCATGCGGTGGCTCTGTTGCCAGCAGGCGGTTGTCGAAATCGCCGGGCAGCCTTGCCCAGATAGGTTCGTCGCCCATCACATCGGTATGGTCAGCGTCAATGCTAAAAGTCACCCGTGTCAAACGTGGTCCTGAGTTGAATTCTGCCTGCGCTTTTTCTTTGCCGATAAATTGTGCTTTGTCGAGTTTGATAAATCGTTGCATTGACGCTTCGAAAGGACCATAGATGGGGCGCAGTTCTGCAAACCAACTGGGAAAGTTTTTTTCAAGCCGCATGCTCAGAAGAGCACGCATGCCGAAGTCTGCTATGTCGAATTGTTTACCGGCCTGCTTAATGGCCAGATACACCTGTCTTTCGTATGCAGGTTCCATCCAGATCTCGTAACCGAGGTCGCCGGTGTAAGTGATGCGGTTAATCATGCAGGGGCATCCGGCAACGTCGCTGTGGCGATGATCCATGAATTTGAATGATGTCGCGCTGACATCGTCATCACACAACGCAGACAGCACTGCACGTGATTGTGGTCCGGCAATGGACAGGCCTGCCAGTGTTTGTCCAAATCGATGAATAGCAACACCGTCCATGGCATGTTGTTCAAACCATCGCATGTGATAAATCTGAGCGGCCGATGAACCCCACACGTAAAACGTATGGTTGCCGGCGTTGGCTATGGTGAAGTCACCGATGAGTTTACCGGCCTCATTCAGCATGGGGGTCAGCACAATGCGACCCGCTTTTGGCATATGGTTTGTCATCAACCGGTTAAGCCAAATTTCACTGTTGATGCCGGTCACTTTGTATTTGGCAAAGTTTGCAATTTCGGTCACACCGACGCGCTCGCGAACTGCGCGTACTTCATTGCCTACGTGTTCAAAGTCATTCGAACGATGAAACGATAAGACGTCCTGTGCGGGGGTTCCCTGGGGTGCAAACCACAATGGGGTTTCAAGTCCCCAGGTGTCGCCCATCACCGCGTTGTTGTCTCTGATCATGATGTCGTAGAGCGGGGTGGTCTGCTGTGGTCTGGCGGCAGGTAACTCTTCGTTTGGAAAGCGAATTGAAAATCGTCTGGAGTAGTTTTCCCGCACCTTCGCATTGGTATAGCGCAGCGTGGTGAAGTCGCCGTAGCGGGCAACATCCATCGCAAATACATCTGCACCGGGGTCGCCGTGCACCATCCAGTTAGCCAGCACCAACCCGACGCCACCACCCTGGCTGAAGCCTGCCATTACTGCACAGGCAGACCAGAAGTTAGTCAGTCCCTGAACCGGTCCAACCAGTGGATTGCCATCGGGTGCAAAGGTAAATGGACCGTTTATCGTCTGTTTGATACCAGCCTCAGCAAATGCAGGAAAATGCCGGAATCCGATTTCCAGTGACGGGCTGATGCGATCGAGGTCCGGTTGCAACAACTCGTGGCCGAAGTCCCATGGCGTGGTGTGAGGTGACCAGGGCTTACAGGCTTTTTCGTAGGTGCCCAGCAGAAGCCCGTTGCGCTCCTGGCGGGTGTATATCTCGCCTTTAAAATCGATGACACCGACCAGCTCGCGGCCGGTGCTCTGGTTGAACTCAATGACCTCAGGCAATTCATCGGTC
>JAHDHK010000120.1:0-10669 GCA_020631335.1 Chromatiales bacterium | reverse complement strand
CACCGGCAATTCGACGCCGGCCATGCGTCCGATCTCGCGCGCCCACAAGCCACCTGCATTGACAACATGTTCAGCCTCAACCGTGCCTTTTTCAGTGACCACCTCCCAGGTGCCGTCACTTCGCTGACTGAGATCAGTAACCCGGTTTCGTAGTTCGATATTTGCACCCAGTTTCTGTGCGGCTCTGGCATACGCGTGAGTCGTGCCGGAAGGGTCGAGATGACCTTCCACCGGATCCCATAGCGCGCCTACAAAATTGGACTCATCCATGAGTGGGAACATCGCCTTCGCCTCGGCAGGGGTAATGATTTCTGTTTCCATCCCCAGGGCTCTGCCGGTGGCATGTACGTAACGCAAAAAATCCATTCGTTCGGCGGTGTCTGCCATCATGACACCGCCGGTTAAGTGCAGGCCACAGGACTGCTCTGAAAGTGCTTCAAGCTCGTCGTACAGTGAAACAGTGTAAGCCTGAAGCTTCGCGACGTTGGGGTCGCCATTGAGGGTGTGAAATCCGCCTGCTGCGTGCCATGAAGAGCCTGAGGTAAGCTCGGAGCGTTCTATAAGCAATACATCATTCCAGCCTTCACGCGCCAGATGAAACAGCACTGAGCAACCGACAACGCCACCGCCGATGACCACTACACGAGCATGGGATTGCATGTTGAACCGGATTCCTGTCTTTGGGTGCTTTGCCAATGCACCATGATCATTTGTGCCGCTGTCTGTGTCTCGGGTGCTTGCCAGTTCGGTCAGTCGCGCGGCTCTTTTAACATTTTGCGGAACGTGACAGCTTGCGATGGACCGCAGACTATTTTGCAGTCGCAGAACCCTACCACAGCAATGTCCTGGCAGGTTTTCAGGGAGCGAAGTGTTTGATTACTGCATTGCGCCGGGGCTGTATCAGCCCGGGCTGAGGCACCCGGGCGGGTGCCGATACTGTTCAGGGCATCCCCGGCGCTGGACACAGAAACCGGGGAGAGGAGGGAGCGGAAAAATCAGTGCTTGTGCTGGTAGGCCACTAGCGGGTTGAGGAGTCTGGTGAACATGCCGGTGAACTTTACCGGGGCATCACATACCGACAGGCAAATACACTCTTCGTCATCTGTCACCATCGGTCGATGCGTTTCTCCGGGCTTCCTGACAATGAAATCCCCGGCTCTGTACACACCGTCCTGGTCAGAAAAACTCCCGCAAAGTACAACAGTGATCTCTTCACCATGGTGGTCGTGCTCAGCCACTGTGCCTCCCGGCATGAGCTTGTGCAGTGAGATATCCCGCTGCTCATCCAGCCTGTCGAGATTGGCTACCCTGATATGCTTGCCCAGTTTTTTCCAGCGCAGATTATCCATTCCTTCGGGCATCAGTTTGCCAATCGCCAGCGGCAGTTTCTCCACCGCAGACAATGGTTCCAAAGCACCAGGGCGGGCACTCAATGCCGGTTGCTCAGTATGAATCGGATTTTCAATTCGATTCATTATCTGATCAAACATCGCCGGATCAACGCTTGCGCTGGGCGCCTGGTTGTCGAATACCAGTGCGCCGACCGTGTTGAGTTCAGCCGCCTGAGATCGACACGTTTCGCAAAAGTTCAGGTGCGTCGATACACACAATGCCTGCGATTCAGACAGCGATCCCGCGACGTATTCGGTGAGCCATTGGCTGTCTGGGCAATGTTGGGTCATTTGGTGATTACTCTGCTTCAATGCTTTGCTGTGTCTCATGTTTGATGTGCTCACTGCGTACCTGCTCTTTCGCCCGGATCGGCGACAAGGCTGGTTCTCAGCTTCTCCATGGCAAGTCTCAGTCGGGACTTGACCGTGCCCAGCGGCAGGCCTGTTTGTTCGGCGACTTCAGCGTGTGTTTTGCCTTCGATATAAACCTCCCGCAGGATCGCTACCTGCTCTACCGGAAGGTTGTGTACCGCTTTTTCGATTTGCAGGCCGCTGTTCTTCAGCTCGGTCAGCGTTTCGGGTTCCGGTTCTTCAAATACAGGCCACAGATCATCTGCTGATAACGGGCTGGTGATTCGCTTCATCTTGCGCAGGTAGTCGATTCGGCAGTTGCGTGCGATAGCGAAAATCCAGGTACTGACATTGGCCTTTTCCGGTTTGAAGAACCGGGCTTTCTCCCAGACCTTGATCATCACCTCCTGGACGAGTTCATCCGCCATTTCCGGTGAGGTGTGCATACTGTTGAGCGACAGCCCGTAGGCTTTTACTTTCGGGCCGAAGTGGCTGAACAACTCGCTGAATGCGTCGGCATCTTTATACTGAGCTACGCGGAGCATGTATTCTGCCCAGTCGTCTTTTGGCTTGTCGGTCTGGCTGTGTTTTTCTATTTGTTTTTCCATAGAAGGTGACCATCGCATACCGTGACGGATGGGTGGTGCCTTTTCTAGCAGCGAACTTGTCACTATTCTAACCGTTAGTGCCTGATGTATGTGATATTACGGTGTGTGATTGCAGCCGGATCAATAGCAGCGGTAACTTGTGATCCGCCATAAACAAGGTCCCGTAATACGACCTGACAAACAACTGATCCCGGCCGGTCCGGTGGAAACAACATGACTGTGCAAGTCGTTGAAAATATGAAGGCAGCCTTTCAGGATGCCAACAGCATATCTCCCGCCGAACTGGCCGCCATTTACGATGACGAGGTTGTTTTTGTCGATCCGGTTCACAAGCTCGAGGGGCTGGGCACGTTGTCCGGGTACTTCTCCAAAATCTACAAAAACGTCACCAGCTGCCGGTTTCAATACACCGATGAAATGTTGCTGGACGGCCGTGGCAGCGTGCGCTGGTTGATGCATCTGAAGCATCCCAGGCTCAATGGCGGCGAGGAAATCGAAGTCAAGGGCGCCACATTTATAGAGTACGGTGAGCGTATCACCTACCAGGAGGACTACTACGATCTTGGCGCGATGCTGTACGAGCACATTGCTGTGCTGGGCGCTACGGTGAGATACGTCAAGAATCGGCTGAGCTAGTTGATTTTGCATCAAAAAAAGGGTGCCTCTGCATGATCACCAACAAGAAAATCTGGCTGATCGGTGCGGGTTCAGGCATCGGTCGCGAGCTGGCGCTGAAGCTTGCCGGCACCGGTAATACGGTTATCATCAGCGGCCGGACGCTCGGCACGCTCGAGCAGGTGGCAAGCGAGCTGGCCGCGAGAAACCCGACAGGCGAGGGGAAAATACAGCCTCTCGTGTGTGATGTGACCCGGGACGATCAGGTAACCGAAGTCAGAAACGAAATCGAACAGCTGACCGGCGCGCTGGACATGCTTATCTTCTGCGCCGGCACCTGCGAATATGTTGATGACGCTGAACTGTCAACGGACTTGTTTCGGCGGGTGTACGAAGTCAATGTCTTCGGAATGGTTAACGCGATAGCCGCCGTTTTACCGGCGATGAAACAGTCAGATTCCGCACCGCTGATTGTTGGAGTCGCCAGTTTATCGGCAGTGGTCGGGTTGCCAAGGGCGGAAGCGTATGGCTCTTCGAAGGCTGCAGCGATTTATTTTCTCGAATCTCTCAGACTTGACCTGCACAAACACAATGTGGATGTCAGTGTCGTCAACCCCGGGTTTGTGGAAACGCCAATGACTGCATCCAATGACTTTCCAATGCCATTTTTGATGCAGCCGTCTCAGGCCGCAGACTGTATTATAGAGGGCATTGCTAAACGAAAACGGACGATCAATTTCCCGCGCAGGCTCACCTGGACATTAAAACTTGCCTCTTTGTTTCCCTCGCTATGGTACGGCGTGATAGGACCACGCCTCGCAAAGCGCGACAACTAGTGCAACCTGTGTCAACACTCTGTTAAGCAGAAAAATAAAATAGAATAACCAAGCCATCTCTATGGCGAGAGCATATGAAAATAGCGGTTATCGGTTCTGGTATATCCGGGCTAACCAGTGCGTATTACCTGAGTCAGTCTCATGAGGTTACGGTCTTTGAGCGCGATGACCGGATAGGCGGTCATACTGCGACTATCGATGTCGACTATCAGGGACAAGGCTATGCGGTTGATACCGGCTTTATCGTTTACAACGACTGGACATACCCGAACTTTATAAAGCTGTTGCAAGAGCTCAACGTCGCGGTAAGACCCACACAAATGAGTTTCAGCGTCAGATGTGATTCCAGCGCATTGGAGTACGCAGGCGGCAACCTCAACACACTTTTTGCACAGCGGCGAAATTTGTTCAAGCCTGCTTACTGGCAGATGTTGCGAGATATTCTGCGTTTTAACCGTGAAGCAATAGCCGATCTGGAGGCTGGTGGGTTATCCGCTGACGCCACGCTTGGAGATTACCTGTCAGAGCGTGGTTACAGTACGATGTTCATCGATAAGTATCTGGTACCGATGGGCGCTGCAATATGGTCAGCCGGTACCGATGAAATGTTGCAGTTTCCACTGCTCTTTTTTGTGCGTTTTTTTAAGAATCACGGTTTGCTATCGGTCAAAAATCGTCCGCAGTGGCATACCATTGCCGGTGGCTCGCGTGGGTATCTTGATCCCATTACCGCTCCCTACAAAAACAGAATTCTCACCAGCGTATCGGTAAAGCGCATCGAACGCACCGATACCCATGTATCCATAGACTATGCCGATCAACATGGCGTATTGCAGCAGCAACAATTCGACGCGATGGTGATTGCTACGCACAGTGATCAGGCGTTGGCTTTATTAGACGATGCCACTGAAGACGAACAGGCCATTCTGGGGGCTATCCCGTACCAGGGAAATGATGTTGTCCTGCACACAGATGTAAGTTTATTGCCGAGACGACCGCTGGCATGGTCGAGCTGGAACTACCGTCTGACAAGTGCCAGCGCTAATGAGCCTGTGGCCAAGCTGACATATAATATGAATATCCTTCAGGGGATAGAATCGCCTTGTACCTTTTGTGTCAGCTTAAACCAGACCGATGACATAGCAGCCGATAAAATTCTCGGTCAGTTTAATTACAGCCATCCGGTGTTTACCCTCGATGGCATGCATGCACAACGCCGCTGGCAAGAAATTGCAGCAAAAAATCGTACATGGTTCTGCGGTGCCTACTGGGGCAACGGATTTCATGAAGATGGTGTAAAAAGCGCACTGCAGGTTGTGCAATCCATTAATGATACAAATATCCCGTCCATTGGTATCGACGATAAGCCTGCCGGCCGGGTGCCAGCGAGGGAAACCCTTGCATAGTGCTATTTACAACGGGACGGTGTGGCATAAACGCTTCGAACCGGTTGAGCATGCGTTTCAATACCGGGTGTTTATGCTGTACCTCGATTTGGCAGAGATTGAAAAAGTGTTGTCGTTGAGTCGCTGGTGGTCGACAAGCCGGTATTCACCGGCGCGCTTTGTACGTGAGGATTTTTTTTAATACCGTACACCCGGCCACGCAGCACAACGAAAACCAGCTGACTCTATTGACAATTGCGTAAGAGCCGCAGTTCGGGATGAGCTGGGTTTTTATCCTGACGGTCCAATACGACTGCTGACGAATTTGCGTTACTTCGGCTATATCATCAACCCTATCAGCTGTTATTATTGCTTCGATGGCAAAGATGAAGCGGGGATGACAGCGCTCTTGATTGAAGTAACCAACACGCCCTGGGGTGAAAAAACACATTACGTGCTCGACCTCCGGGGATACCAGCGCTCCGGGCCGGTAGAGTTTCGAAAGACAATGCATGTATCGCCGTTTATGCCGATGGAAATGAACTATCAGTGGCGCGGACTTACCCCTGACAAAAAGCTCACTTACACGCTTGAAAATCACAGCAATGCTGAGCGCAGTGTTACTTCCCGAAAGTTTGCCGCAGGAGTCGTGCTTGAGCGGCAGGAGCTCTCGACCGCAACGCTTAATAAAATCCTTTTGCACTATCCCTTAATGACATTCAAGGTAGCCGTAGGTATTTACTGGCAGGCACTGAAACTGGCAATTAAACGAGTGCCGTTTGTGCCACACCCGGCCAGATAGACCTCAATTATCGTCGACTATTCGCCTGTGAACCCATCAATAGAAAAACACATGGAGCATTTATAACCATGGCCGACACGTTTGATTCAACACCGGATAGCTCGGCCGATCGTGGTGGTATTACCGAAACCGGTTTACCGACTGTAGTGCGCAAGTGGTCCAGAGCTTTTTCTTTTGGTCGGCACATGGATGCGAGCAACGCACCGAGTACTACGCAGCGATGGGCCCGTGCACTTGTTCACGGGCATTTGTCTAAAATGCAGCGTGGCTCACTGGTGTTACATGAGCCGGACGGACAATCCCACACGTTCGGTATTGTCGCCGACCCGCGTGCGAATGAAGAAAGCACACAGCTCGACGGTCAGTTCGAGCCGGTGCATGCGGTTATTGAGCTGCAAGACCCGGCAGCCTACACGGCCATTGCGTTCAATGGCGTTGTCGGTGCAGCTGAAGGATACATGGATGGGCACTGGAGCACCCCTGATCTGTTGGCAGTAGTGCGTTTTTTCGTGTCCAACATCAGTGCGCTCAAACAAATGGATCAGCAGCGTTCAATCGGAAATCGTATTGCCTTGAATCTGTTAAACAGAGTCACCCGCAATAGTCTGACCGGGTCGCGCAGGAATATTTCAGCTCACTACGATCTGGGGAATGATTTTTTTGAACTGTTCCTTGATCCCTCAATGATGTATTCAGCAGCGTGGTTTGACGGGCAGGAAAAACCTCTGGCTGATGCGTCAATAGCCAAGCTGCAGCTGATCTGTGAAAAGCTGGAGCTGAAAGCGTCAGACCATCTGGTGGAAATAGGCACGGGCTGGGGCGGTATGGCAGTGCATGCAGCAACGCATTTCGGTTGCCGCGTGACTACCACCACTATCTCACAACAACAATTCGACTTTACCTCCAGGCTGGTGCAGGAGCGTGGCCTTTCAGACAGAGTCAAGGTCGTGATGCGTGATTATCGTGAGCTTGACGGCAAGTACGACAAACTGGTGTCAATCGAAATGATAGAGGCGGTGGGTCATAAGTATTTCAGTAATTACTTTCAAAAATGCGGTGATTTGCTCAAACCACATGGATTGATGTTGCTGCAGGCAATTACCATCACTGATCAACGATATGAGCAGGCCAGGAAGTCAGTCGATTTCATTCAGCGATATATATTTCCAGGTGGATGTCTGCCCTCCATGGGGGTGATCTCGCAACATGTTGCTACCTCTACCGATATGGGTATTCTGGACGTCCAGGACATGTCGCCTGACTATGCAAAAACGTTAAACTGCTGGCGTCAGGCATTTGAAAAAAATATTGAAAGCGTCAAAGCACTTGGTTTCGATGAGCGTTTTATTCGCATGTGGATGTATTATTTGTGTTATTGCGAAGGTGGATTTATGGAGCGGGTAATCAACTCTGTGCAGGTGGTTATGGCAAAGCCCGACTATCGGAGTTGATCCGCCACCAGGCAACTATCGAACAGTCAGCGATGACTCACAAAGATCTGCTGACGTCGTTAACGCATGAACAACGAGCTCAACTGACACAGCGGACCAACCGTCATGGGCTGTGGCAATTGTCGGGTCACTTCGGGTTGATTGCGTTATGTGAAATATGCATTGCCTTGAAGGTGCCGTGGTGGCCGTTGTTGCTATTGCCTCTGGGTATTCTGATGGTGTTTCTATTTACCCTGTTACACGAAACTATCCATCGCACTGCGTTTCGCAACAGGCAAATCAATGATCTGGTTGCCGGCTTTTGTGGCTGGTTATTGTTTCTGCCCCCGAGATGGTTCAGGTATTTTCATTTTGAACACCATCGTTATACGCAGAATCCGGCCAGAGATCCGGAGCTGCTGGCTGCGAAGCCACAAACTACTGCGGCTTACGTGTGGCATATCAGCGGCCTGCCGCTGGCGTACAGCCAGCTGAAAACCTTGTGGATCAACGCGAGTGGTCGATGCCATGATGCCTATGTTTCTGCGAAAGGAATCGCAGGAGTGCGCAATGAAAGTCGCATTATGTTGGGATCATACATGGCGCTTTTCATTGTATTTGCTGTTGCAGGCCTGTTTGATCTTCTGGTTTACGGTTGGTTTCTACCTCTGTTGCTCGGGCAACCGTTTCTTCGGCTGTATCTGATGGCCGAGCATGGCCGCTGCGGTTTTGTTACCAACATGTTTGCCAATACACGCACTGTTTTTACCAGTGCGCTGATACGCAGGCTTGCGTGGAATATGCCGTATCATGCCGAGCACCATGCCTACCCGAGTGTACCGTTTCATCGTTTGCCGGAATTTCATCAGATGGTGAAAAACTGCCTGTTGGTCACTTCTGACGGATATATAGAATTTCACCGTGAAACACTGCTTTCCTACACAAAGCGACCTGCGGCGGGTTCTGAAGTAGATCATTAAACGCTGGCAGGCGTTGCGATGAAGCTGCACTGACCCGCAGCGCAACGGACCGATAGTCAATGTTATTATTGCCATAGAACTCACGGAGGGTTTTATGAACGATAATGCTCAGGTCATCGCAAGAATAGAATCGCTGCCTTATTGGGGGGAGAAGGTTAGCGTCGCACCACTTGAAGGTGGTATCACTAACCACAACTTCATTGTGACGCGTACGAGCGATGAATCGTCACGCTACGTGGTCAGACTCGGCAACGATATTCCGGTGCATCATATTGTGCGAAGTAACGAAGTCATTATCAGTCGAGCAGCTTGTGCTGCCGGGTTATCCCCGAAAGTCTGCTACCACGAGCCCGGCGTTCTGGTGATGGACCACGTTGACAGCCGCACGCTGACCCCGGCTGATGTGACAACGCAGCCGATGCTCGAGAGGCTTTTGCCGGTCATTGTACGTTGTCATCGTGTATTGCCGGAGCATGTTCGTGGCGCGCCCATAGCCTTCTGGGTTTTTCATGTAATTCGAGACTACATCGCCACTCTTTACGAAGGCAACAGTGTGCATCAGCCAGTGCTTGCGTCCATGTCGCAGGCATGCGAACAGCTGGAACGATTAGCGACTCCGTTTGAGATTGTGTTTTGTCATAACGATCTGCTAAGTGCTAATTTTCTCGATGATGGTGAAAAAATCTGGCTGATCGACTGGGAATATGCGGGCTACAATACACCGTTATTCGATTTAGGCGGTATTGCTTCCAACAACAACCTGAGTGAATCACAGGAACGCTGGCTGCTGGAATATTATTTTGACAAAGAGGTTACCGACAATCTCTGGTTACGCTATCAGGCAATGAAAACAGCGTCATTATTGCGCGAAACACTGTGGAGCATGGTGTCGGAGATCCACTCCACTATCGATTTCGACTACAGTGTGTACAGCCGGGACAATCTCGACAGCTTCAGTGCATCGTGGCGTGTACTACAGGAGATGCAGCCTTGAGTGAATATCAGGGGCCGGGGTCGTCAAAGATCATTGTTGTGGGTGGAGGTATCATCGGATGCTCGACAGCATATCACCTGGCGAAAATGGGATGCGAAGTGTTGTTGCTTGAAAAGCACAAGCTTACTTCGGGCTCTACATTTCATGCAGCAGGCCTGGTCGGGCAACTTCGCTCCAGTGCCAACATTACCCAGTTGCTTGGTTACTCGGTTGCACTTTATCAGTCCCTTGAGCAGGAGACCGGACTGGCAACGGGCTGGAAAATGAATGGCGGGTTACGACTGGCATGTAACCAAGACCGATGGACTGAAGTACGCCGTCAGGCAACTACGGCGCATTCGTTCGGATTGGATATGCAATTGCTGACACCGGCGGAAGCACAGGATCTCTGGCCGCTGATGACGATCGATGATCTGGTTGGAGCGGCGTATCTCCCGACCGATGGACAGGCAAACCCGTCGGACATCACGCAGGCGCTGGCCAAAGGTGCCCGGATGAGTGGCGCAAAGATCATCGAAGATACCGAAGTCACCAATATAGGCATCGACAATGGTGTGATTCGCTCTGTGTCGGTCAGAAATGTCCACTCCGACACAGATGTTGAAGTTCGTTGTGAAAAAATCGTTTGCTGCGGCGGGCAATGGAGTCGTGATTTTGCGAGTCGCTACGGCGTGAATGTACCCCTGGTACCTGTGCAACATCAGTACATAGTGACCGACACAATCAGTGGAGTGCATGATCGACTTCCCACACTAAGAGACCCTGACCGGCTAACCTATTTCAAGGAGGAAGTAGGCGGCCTGGTCATGGGCGGGTATGAACCTGATCCCAAACCATGGGCAGAGCAGGGTATACCCGCTGGATTCAATTATCAGTTGCTGGACTCGGACTTCGACCATTTTTCACCGATGCTGGAACAGGCCAGTGTGCGTGTACCTGAATTAAACAATACCGGGATCAAGCAATTGATCAACGGACCGGAGAGTTTCACCCCGGACGGCAACTTTATTCTCGGGGAAGCCCCGGAACTGGGCAACTTTTTTATCGGTGCCGGCTTTAACGCATTTGGCATTGCCAGCGGTGGTGGTGCAGGCATGGCGCTGGCGCACTGGGTAGCCAATGGCAGTCCGCCGTTTGACCTGTGGCCTGTCGATATTCGTCGTTTTGGTGCATCCCATCGCGACACGACGCAGGTTCGAAAGCGTACGTTGGAAAGTTATGCCCGGCACTACACGATTGCCTGGCCGGCAGAGGAATTTGAAAGCGCCCGTCCGTTG
>JAHDHK010000119.1 GCA_020631335.1 Chromatiales bacterium | reverse complement strand
CTTTGTGGTGGAAATCCCCAACAGGATGCAGGCCGCTGCATAATTTTGTGATCGAGGTGGTGCTGCATTATTGTGCTCACCCTGATGCCGAAAACGCACAATGCAAGCGCAGTAGAATTTGATAGTTTGCTGGATTGTTTCCTGTTGATCCCGCGTCAGTGTCCGTTCACTTCCTTTTCACAAGCTCCCGGCAACCAGCACTGTGCGCTGACTGTACGCCGTGCTGATGGAATTTCGTTTCTACGAAATCTGGCGTGAAGCCGAGTACATTGAACGACTGTTAACCGGCATAGGCTGGAGCCTGCTGCTCACCATTGCAGCGGCAACTCTCGGGTTCGGTTTTGCCATAGTGCTGGCAATTGGCCGGCGTTCATCAAATCGCTGGTATGCCTCATTATCAGCTTGCTATGTCGAACTCATTCGCAATACACCGCTGATTGTTCAGTTGTTTTTTGTCGTGTTCGGACTGCCGATGTTACTCGGATACCGATGGCCGTTTCCAGCCTCTGCGCTGTTGGCACTGGCACTGAATTTTTCAGCCTACTACAGCGAAATTATCCGCGCCGGCCTGGACAATATAGACCGCGGGCAGATCGAAGCTGCGGTTGTACTCAACCTGTCAGCACAACAACGCTTCTTTCGTATTGTGCTGCCGCAGGCACTGGCCAAAGTGTATCCATCACTGGTCAGTCAGTTTGTATTTCTATTCCTTACTACCGGCATAATCTCTGAAGTGGGCATCGAAGAGCTCACCTGGAGCGGGCGCTTTATTGCCGATCGAACGTTCAGGGACTTTGAGGTCTATCTATTACTGACTGCGCTTTATGTATTGCTGGCAATTAGTTTTAGAGGGGTATTCCACCTGCTTGGCAAGCAGCTTTTTCCGTGGAGTCGCTCGCGTTGAAAGCTTTATTACAATCGGTATTCGGCGAATTCTACGGCAATATTATATTTGTATTACTGGATGCCACTCAGTGGACCATCTATCTGTCACTCGCGGCATTCGCTGGTGGCGGCATCATCGGTCTGTTTATTACACTACTCCGGATCGCCCCCGCAAGCCGCTGCGTTATATCGCTACCGGTTATATCTGGCTGTTTCAGGCAATCCCGCTGCTGATGCTGTTGTTTCTCACCGGTCTTGGTGTACCGGTCTTTTTCAAGACTGATGTACCGCCCTGGTTTGCCGCCACTGTGTCGCTAACGCTCTTTACCAGCGCTTATCTTGCTGAAGTCTGGCGAGGTGCTATCCATTCGGTTGTGGAAGGTCAATGGGAAGCAGGTACAGCGCTGGGGCTGCGTTTCTGGCAGACCGTCAGACTGGTCATCGCACCGCAGGCTTTAGCGGTCTCTCTGGCACCAACCGTAGGATTCATGGTGCAGATCATTAAAGGGACATCACTGGCCTACATCATCGACTTTAACGATGTCATGCGCTGGGGCAAGAAGATCGCCAACGCACAGCTCGACGGTGCCGAACCGTTTGTGATTTTTCCTATCGTTGCAGCCATCTATTTTTCACTGTGTTTTCCTTTGACCGTATTGTCCCGCCGGCTTGAACGCCGTACAGCCAACTACGGTTACTCCACACCATCCCAACTCATTAACCAAGGAGCATAAAATGCGACTCTTCCGCCTAATCACCGGTGTACTACTACTGTTGTTGCCGTTCACAATTTCGCAGGCAGAACAACTGGAGGAAATTCTAAAAAGCGGTAAAGTGAAAATTGCTGTGCCCGAGAACTTTCCTCCGTTCGGCTCTGTCGGTAAAACTCTGGAACACGAAGGATATGATGTCGATGTAGCCAAACTTATTGCAGAGGATCTGGGCGTTGAACTTGAAGTGATTCCGGTCACCTCAAAACAGCGTATTCCGTTTTTATCCTCTGGAAAAGTTGACCTGGTAATTTCTTCAATGGGCGCTAATCCGGAACGCGCAAAATCAATCTGGTTTTCATCGGCCTATGCACCGTTCTTTTCCGGGGCGTTTGCAGCAGAAGACCTGGATATCGCCTCGGCTGACGATTTGTCCGGTCTTAAGATCGGGCTCACCGGTGGCACGCTCGAGGATCTGGAGCTTTCAAAAGTAGCACCTGAAGATGCTGAAATTGTCCGCTTCGGCGACAACGCAGCAACCATCTCTGCTTTTGTTGCTAAACAGGTTGACGTGCTGGTCACAGGCAATACCGTTGCCGCCAAAGTGGCTGCTGACAACGCCGACCTGGGCATCGAGACCAAATTCATCATAAAGGAGTCACCAGCGTTTATGGGGGTACGCTCCGGTGAATTGAATATGTTGCAGTGGGTGAATGTGTTTATTCTGCACAAAAAGCTCGGTGGAGAACTTAACGAATTGTCGAAAAAATGGTTTGGACAGGAACTGCCGGCACTGCCGAGTCTATAACCTGAAATAAGCATGCAACAGGCCGTGCTTTAAACGGCCTGTTGCTGTGTATTTGCGATCACTCAACTCACCAGTGTTGACAGCTGTGTGAGTGTTTTTATCTCGCCATGCGTGTCCGATGAAAAATCGAGCATCTGATCAAACGTTGACGCATGCGGTTGAATCGGCTGCCACGACGGAGGTGTCGCCAGCCATTGAGAATCTTTCAGCATGTGCGAACGATCCGATGAAAATTCCCGCTGGTAGTAGTCTGCGTCCATTACCCTGAATAACGGCGCAATAGCATGTGTGTCTCTAAAGGTGGCTGTCAGATAACGGGAGGCAGGAGTTGGCAGCGCCAGTGTGGTATCGAGATCCCACACCTGCCACTGCCCGTCTTTAACCAGTAGTACCACATGATAATCCCACCATACCGGATGCAACGGGGAACTTGCAGCCCGCTGATGCCACAACGGACATATACCGGCTTCACTACTGATCCAAATGACTTTGCGCTGTTTTTGCGCAAATTGCGGATGCATACAGAGATGCCAGATATTCTCCTCGCAGTAGCACGAGGCGTAAAGATAACTTTGCATGGTGAGATATTACCACCGAACACTGACCTGCAACCGTCAGCCTGTTGTTCAGCCGGTCATCATCAAAGCGACATTTGAACGCCTGTGGCCAGTGTCGATCAGGTGATGTGCATCGGCAACGGCATCAATACGGAACAGATGCTCAGTGACGGCACGAACTTCACCGGATGCAAGCCATCGGGTTAATTTCTGTAACATGGCGCGTCTGTCCGGCTCGGGCAGCAGACCGGTAGCGGCAAATCTGGCTGCCGGTCGATCAACTAAGTGACTCCACAGCATTGCCCGTAATAGTCCGCATGACAACACCGGGGACATATACATGCCCTGCGCTTTCAGCACAGATCGACAATCACGATAACTGCGCCTGCCGACAGCATCGTAGATTACGTCAAAAGGCGCACACACGCGGGTGAAATCTGCGGTCGTGTAGTCTATTACATCATCCGCACCCAGTTCCAGCACGAACCGGATGTTGTCACTGCTGCACACGGCCGTTACCTGCGCTCCGGCCAACTTTGCAAATTGCACAGCAGCACACCCCAGACTTCCTGCGGCGCCATTGATCAGAATTCTCTGCCCCGGCTTCACGCAGGCTACATTGAATATAAAGTGATACGAGGTCAGTAACCCGTCGCATACCGGTGCCAGCTGATCATCAGTAAGTTCAGCCGGGCTACCGTCAATGACACCCGCAGCAGGCACACAGACATACTCGCAGTGAGTTCCCGCTCCAAGCACCGACTCACCGTAGACTCTGTCACCCACTGTAAAAGTGGTTACCTCTTTACCGACAATATCCACCACACCGCTGAAACCGGTGCCGGTTACAGTGTGCTTCGGCTTGAACAAACCGGTAAACAGTCTCCCGAACCAGGGTGTACCACGCCGCATCATGGTATCGGCCGCGGTGACCGCCGAGGCTCCAATCCTGACCCGCACCTCATTGTCCGCAGGCACAGGATCCGGAATGTCGGCCAGTTGCAGCCTCTCCGGCGCACCGTAGCGTTGCTGAATAACCGCTTGCATGTGATCTTCCTTTATTGCTGAATGTATGCTCAAAGTCTGGCACCACCCCAGACCCGGGAACACCCGAAAAACTGCATGGCGGGTATGCAAAATTATATGGAATGGCAGACCATCAAATTTGACTGGAATCATGCAAAGGCATTTCTGGTCACCGCTGAAGAAGGTTCGTTTACCGCAGCAGCCAATGCGCTCAACACCACGCAACCCACCCTGGGTCGACAGGTGACGGCTCTCGAGGAGGAACTGGGGGTAATACTGTTTGACCGTGTGGCAGGCAGGCTGAAACTCACCCGGTGCGGTATGCAACTGCTGGAATATGTGCGTCAGATGGCTGATTCCGCCGGGCATATATCGAGGCTGGCGGAAGGCCAGTCCACACAAGTCAAAGGCAAAGTCATCGTTTCTGCCAGTGAAGTCTACTGCGCGCATTTGCTGCCCCCGATTATCAAATCCATTCGCACAGTCGCGCCGGGCATTACGGTGGAGATTATTGCCGACAACCAGCCCAGCGATCTGACCCGTCGCGAAGCGGACATCGCCATTCGCAACTTCCGGCCGGAAGAGCCCGAATTGATCGCTCGTAAAATACGCGATGATCAGGGGTGTCTGTACGCTACCCCCGGATATCTTCAAAACATCTCCAACCCTGACGACCCGGCCTCATTTACCAACGCCACGTTTATCGCGTTTGCCGATATCGCTCTCCTTGAAAACTGGTTAAACACAGCAGGTATTCCAATCACCAGTGAAAACTTCAAGCTGATTGCCAGGAACTACCTGGTGCACTGGGAACTGGTAAAACAGGGACTGGGGATTGGCATCATGCCGCAGGACATTGGCGATGCAGAACCCACAGTCGTGCGGGCCTGCCCGTTTCTTGATCCGTTTGTATTTCCGGTTTGGCTGGTGTCACATCGCGAGCTGAAAACCAGTACGAGAGTGCGCGTGGTTTTCGATCTGATAGCAGAGGCTTTGCAACACGCCTGAACGGCGGTTCGAGTCGTTTAGCCACTCGCAATTATTCCGGGCAACGTTTTGCGGATTGGTGATCAGTCACCTCACAATACGATGAGGAAGCGCTTTTCTCTCTTACCCGATGATGACTGCAGGATCAGATCCGGATCTATAACCGGCAAAGCGCAGTAAAGCAGGTGTATCAAACAGCACGCACATGTGTGCGCGAATAACGCATTAAAAATATTAAAACGCCCGGACGTTTTTAAGCAAACATCAGTTTTTTCCAAGCCGATTATTTCCTTTCATTCAACACTGTTGTGACAGTGCCCCTTCAGCTGCGCCAACGAAGTTAAGCATCACAAGACTTATGCAGATTATTCAGTATTGAAATCCCCCAATGACACGTTACTTGTAATAGCATGACTATCAACAGCATCGGCGGTACCAATAAAACACACTCGAACAGTGATGAACTCTTAAGCACCTATTCTGCACTGAGGCAGTGCAACATAAACAGCAGCCAAATGATATTTACCCGCATAACATGAAATTGCAGAGACTGATCAAAACAGACAAAGCGCCATTCCAAATCGCGTCGGATTTGTTTTTTTAGTCAAAATGTAACAAAGAAACAATTTAATACAATTACCCCGAAATAAACTTGAGACTACCAACATGAAAAATCTGGCAAACAAATTCTTAAACTATATGGAGTACTACGGTCGCATCAAATCGCGGCAGATACTGCTCAACCTCAGTGATCGTCAGCTTGAAGATGCCGGCATTTCAAAAGAGCTGTTACTCAAAGGCACAAGTGAGTGGCCGTGGCGCGTAGAAGATCAGCCGATGGCACCTTTGTCTGATCTGCAATTGTCCCAGCTCAACGATATTGTCCCCGTCTCAATCGCTGATGACGAATACCAGCAAGCCGTTTCTGATCTCGAACAAATGTCAGATCGCGAACTGCTCGATATGGGTATCTCTCGAGGCGAAATCCGCCATGCGGTTAAGCACGGCATCGAAATGGAAGACAGAGCCGCCTGATAGAGCCGCCTGATGCTGAGCACGTAACTCGCTGTTCATCAGCAGACAAAGCTGTACTCAGACAGGAAAAAGGGCCGCGTTATCGCGGCCCTTTTTTTTGCGTAAGACAAACACTTGTGAACACGTTTCGCAAGCAGCCCGCAAACGGGCTGCCTGGCGGTCCGTGCCATTTTTTGCATCACCGCTATGCAACTTTAGCAGCATACAAAGAATCACCAGGGTAATTACCATTCGTGCCGTTCGTCATTGACGAATCCAATCCATTTTTCGGAAGAACGAATGAAACTCTGGAACCCCAAACAAGTTATTAAAAATTCGGTCATGTCAGCTGCCCTGCTGCTGGCGGGTCTGTCATCGGTGAGTGCGCAGGAAACGCAATTGCTCGACGTCGAGAAAGACGAGCTCAAATTCGGTTTTATCAAGCTGACCGATATGGCTCCGCTTGCCGTCGCCTACGAGCTTGGTTACTTCGAAGATGAAGGCCTTTTTGTCACCCTTGAACCACAGGCGAACTGGAAAGTACTGCTGGACCGTGTGATCACCGGAGAACTTGACGGCGCACATATGCTGGCCGGTCAGCCTCTCGCGGCAACTATCGGCTTTGGCACCAAAGCACACATTGTGACTCCTTTGTCGATGGACCTGAACGGCAACGGTATCACCGTATCCAATGAAATCTGGGAAATGATGAAAGAACACATTCCCCACGAAAACGGTAAACCGGTCCACCCGATCAAAGCTGATGCGTTAAAACCTGTGGTAGAGCAGTTCAAGGAAGAAGGTAAGCCATTCAACATGGGTATGGTCTTCCCTGTGTCTACTCACAACTATGAGCTTCGCTACTGGCTTGCAGCCGGTGACATTCACCCGGGCTACTACTCCCCCACTGACGTCTCCGGTCAGATTATGGCCGACGCACTATTGTCGGTTACGCCACCACCGCAAATGCCTGCCACACTTGAAGCCGGCACCATCTACGGTTATTGCGTTGGTGAACCCTGGAACCAGCAAGCGGTATTCAAAGGTATCGGTGTGCCGGTTATCACCGATTATGAACTTTGGAAGAACAACCCCGAAAAAGTTTTCGGTCTGACCAAAGAATTTACTGAAGAAAATCCCAATACCACACTTGCTGTTGTGAAAGCGATGATCAGAGCAGCCAAGTGGCTCGATGAAAATGACAATGCCAACCGCATGGACGCTGTGGAAATACTCTCACGTTCGGAATACGTTGGTGCCGATGCTGAGGTCATAGCCAACTCCATGACCGGTACTTTTGAATACGAAAAAGGTGACAAGCGTGAAGTACCTGATTTCAACGTGTTCTATCGCTACTACGCCACCTATCCGTTCTACTCAGATGCTATCTGGTACCTCACGCAAATGCGGCGCTGGGGACAAATTGCCGAGCCTAAAGACGATGCCTGGTATGACGAAGTAGCGCGTTCGGTTTATCAGCCCGAAATTTATCTTACTGCAGCCAGACTTCTGGTAGAGGAAGGCTATGTTGATGAAGCAGATTTCCCGTGGGATACCGACGGCTACAGAGAACCTACCAGTGATTTTATCGATGGTATCGAGTTTGATGGTCGAGCACCGAACGCCTACATCGACTCACTGACTATCGGTCTCAAAGGTAAACAGCTCGTTGGTGACACTGACGTCTCGCTGTTGGTTAAGTAAGCAGAATTGCGTGTAGAGGGGAGAACTGAATTGACGGGTTCAACAGCGGCTGTAGAAGCACCGAAATCGCTACCGGAGAAAGACCGGGTAGCACTTAAGTGGGTCAACAAGTCCTCCGGATGGCTGGACGCTCTGGGTTTTACCTGGCTGGTTCCATTGTTAAAAATGGCCGCCGGCGACAGCCGCAGCGAGCAGATGAAGGAACTGCGGCAGGTACTGCTGATACCGATGCTCGGAATTTCAATCTTTCTACTCGCATGGGCCTTTCTGGCACCGAGGGTAACCACTTCCCTCGGTGCTATTCCCGGCCCGGTACAGGTAGTACAACAAGCCGGCGCGTTATGGGAAGACCACAAACGTGAACGGCAAAAAGAAGTCGCTTTCTACGAACGGCAGGAAGTACGCAACCAGAAACTGATTGATGCGGGTAAGTCCGATAAGGTCAAGCACCGCAATTACACCGGCAAGCCCACCTACATCGATCAGATTTTCACCAGTATTTTTACCGTTGGATTTGGATTTCTGATCGCAACAGTAATCGCAGTACCTCTGGGGATAGCTTCAGGGCTTTCTAAAACCGTCAACAGCGCTATTAACCCGCTGATACAGATATTTAAACCGGTATCACCATTGGCCTGGCTGCCGATTGTCACCATGGTGGTGTCGGCGCTGTATATTAATGTCAACGACGCTTTTCCGAAGTCGATGGTGATCTCTGCAATTACCGTTACTCTCTGCTCCATGTGGCCGACGCTGATCAACACGGCGCTGGGTGTCGCGTCAGTTGATAAAGACCTGACCAATGTCAGCAAAGTATTGCGGCTCTCCACCTGGAAAACCATCACTAAACTGGTTTTACCCTCAGCACTGCCACTTATTTTTACCGGGCTAAGACTGTCGCTGGGTGTTGGCTGGATGGTATTGATAGCAGCGGAGATGCTGGCTCAAAACCCGGGGCTGGGAAAATTTGTCTGGGATGAGTTCCAAAACGGGTCGTCACAGTCACTGGCTAAAATTATGGTGGCGGTTCTGACCATCGGCCTGATCGGATTTCTGCTCGATCGTGTTATGTACGCATTACAGCGTGCTTTTACCTTCAGCAGCCACAGGTAGAGCACCATGGATACGATTCTCGAAATTAGTGCGCTGGGCAAGAGCTATCTCAGTGGTAACAGCACAGTCGAAGTACTTAAAGATATCAACCTCAAGGTCAGTGATGGGGAGTTTGTCGCTATTCTGGGTTACTCAGGCAGTGGCAAAACCACGCTGATCAACACAATTGCCGGTTTAATCCAGCCGGAAACCGGTGGTGTGATATGCAAGGGCCGCGAAGTCGACGGTCCGGGTCTCGACCGCGGGCTGGTGTTTCAGTCCTACTCTCTTATGCCGTGGATGAGCGTGCAATCAAACATTCGACTGGCGGTAGACAGTGCCCACAAAAAGAAATCACGCAGGGAACGCAGTGAGCTGGTCAATCACTATATCGACATGGTCGGCCTGTCGCACGCGGCAGGACGCAAGCCGGCTGAACTCAGCGGCGGCATGCGTCAGCGCGTATCACTTGCGCGGGCACTCGCCATGCAACCCGACATACTGTTGCTTGACGAACCCCTGTCTGCACTTGATGCGCTTACGCGCTCAAAACTGCAGGACGAGCTCGCCGCAATTTGTGAGCAGGAAAAGAAAACTATCATCCTGATTACCAATGATGTTGATGAGGCTATTCTGCTGGCGGACAAGATTGTGCCGCTTACCACCGCACCTGCGGCAACGCTCGGCCCTGAGTTTGTGGTTGATTTACCACGCCCCAGAGACCGCGCGGCAATTAACAATAATCAGAGATTCATCGAACTGCGGGCACAGGTAACCCAGTACCTGCTGGATCTTCGAGACAATCAGGAAAATACAGCCCGAAGCACAGAACTGCCCAACGTGGTGCCCGTTCGTTTCGGTCTGCCAAAAGCGGTTCGCGACGAGGCAAAAAGCCGGGTAGATGAACGCTACCTGGACTTCAGTCAGGTCAGTAAAACCTACCCGACGCCCGAAGGACCGCTGACTGTAGTAAAAGACTTTCAGCTGACACTGGACAAGGGAGAATTTGTTACTTTGATCGGTCACTCCGGTTGTGGCAAATCTACCGTACTGTCCATGGCAGCCGGTCTGAATCCGATCAGTGAAGGCGGTATTGTACTGGACGGTTACCACGTGGAGTCTGCCGGCCCGGAGCGCGCTGTTGTATTCCAGGCACCGTCGTTGATGCCCTGGTTAACCGCGTTTGAAAACGTCATGCTCGGCGTTGATCGCGTATACCCTAAAGCACGACGTGCCGAACGGCGTGATGTTGTCAGCTACTACCTTGAACGCGTGGGCCTGGCAGATGCCATGCACAAACCGGCCGCCGATTTATCCAACGGTATGCAGCAGAGAGTCGGTATCGCCCGTGCGTTTGCATTGTCACCCAAGCTGTTATTACTTGATGAGCCGTTCGGGATGCTCGACAGCCTGACGCGCTGGCAGCTGCAGGATGTACTGATGGATGTGTGGGAGCGCACCCGGGTAACCACCGTGTGTGTGACGCACGATGTCGATGAAGCCATTCTGCTGGCTGACCGGGTAGTGATGATGTCCAACGGACCTCAGGCAAAGGTCGGTAATATTATGGAAGTTAATCTCGAGCGTCCTCGCACCCGGAAGAACCTGCTTGAGCATGCTGATTACTACCACTATCGGGAAGAACTGCTCGATTTTCTCGAAGCCTATGAAGGTGGTGCCAATCCGGACCCCGAGACTATTGAAGCCATACGTTTAAAACGTGAACACAGAGCCATGCAAACTAAAGCTGCAGAGCTGACAATTGAGGAGACTGCACTATGAAAAAGCAGTCACTTGTTGTCATTGGCAATGGCATGGCGCCCGGGCGTATGCTGGAACACCTGATCGAACAGAACCACGCCTTTGACATTACCATATTCAATGCTGAGCCAAGGGTTAACTACAACCGCCTGATGCTTTCATACGTGCTCGATGGCAATAAGTCGTATGAAGATATCATCACCCACACTGATGAGTGGTATCAGCAAAACGCAATCACGTTGCACAAGTCTGCGCCGGTGACTGACATCGATACCGATAACAAGACAGTCTGCTCATCAAACGGTGTCAGTTGCGACTACGACAAGCTGGTTATTGCCACAGGCTCCTCCCCTTTTGTACTTCCATTACCGGGGAAAAATCTCGACGGTGTACTGACTTATCGCGATCTGGACGACGTTGAAACCATGCTGTCAGTAGCGTCAGAGTCACGCGAGCAAAGCAAAACCCTGCGGGCGGTGGTCATAGGTGGCGGCCTGTTAGGTCTTGAGGCAGCAGCAGGGCTGCTGAATCAGGGCATGCTGGTATCGGTGCTGCACCTGGTAGACACACTGATGGAAAAACAACTCGACCCGTCTGCCGGCTGGCTGCTTGCAGAAGAGTTTACGCGTCGGGGTGTGGATGTTTATACCGGTGTGCAAAGCGAAGCAATTACCGACAACGGCAATGGTGCAGTGGCCGGCGTCCAGCTGGCCGATGGACGCATAATAGACGCTGATCTGGTCGTCATGGCGGTTGGCATCAGACCATCAACGGCGTTGGCTCAGCAGGCTGGTATCAATGTCGAGCGAGGTATTGTGGTGGACGATCACATGCAAACGAGTCTGGCTGACATTTACGCGCTTGGAGAGTGTGCTCAGCACAATGGCGACGTCTACGGCCTGGTGGCACCGCTGTATGTTATGGCCAAAGTGCTGGCGGATAACCTGATCGGGCAGCCATCGACCTACGCGGGCTCAATCACCGCTACACGGCTTAAAGTTGATGGTGTGTCACTCTATTCTGCCGGTGACTTCAGCGACTCACCGGATAGTGAAGAAATTGTACTGCGCGATGCCAGCGCCGGTATCTATAAACGTCTGGTGTTGAAAGATAACAAAATCGCCGGAGCCGTGTTGTACGGCGAAACCTCCGATGGTCCGTGGTTTTTCGATATGCTCAAACGCGGGGTGGATATCTCTGATCTTCGCGACACACTTATTTTCGGCCAGTCTTTCCAGGGAGGGTCTGCGCTAAACCCCTCGGAAGCCGTTGCAGCATTACCGGATAATGCGGAAATCTGCGGCTGCAACGGCATATGCAAAGGAACAATCGTCGCGGCAATCGACAACGGCTCTACTACGCTCGATGGCGTGAGGGCAGTAACCAAGGCATCATCCTCATGCGGTACCTGCACCGGGCTGGTTGAACAGATCCTGACATTCAAACTGGGCAGCGAGTATCAACCCGCTGCGGTAACGCCGGTCTGTCCCTGTACCGATTACGGTCATGATGACGTTCGCCGCCTGATTCGACTGAAGTCATTGAGATCCATACCGGAAGTTATGCAGCAATTGCAGTGGAAAACCTCATGCGGTTGCGCGAAGTGTCGACCGGCCCTGAATTATTACCTGGTGTGCGAATATCCGTCAGACTATAAAGACGATTATCAGTCGCGCTTTATCAATGAACGCGCCCACGCCAATATTCAAAAGGACGGAACCTACTCTATTGTGCCGCGTATGTGGGGAGGTGAAACCTCATCACTGCAACTGCGTACCATTGCCGACGTAGTTGATAAATACAATATACCCACGGTAAAAGTCACCGGTGGTCAGCGTATAGATATGCTCGGCATACAAAAAGAAGATCTCATCCACGTATGGCGTGATCTGGGCAAGGCGGGTTTCGTGTCCGGCCATGCCTACGCCAAGGGTTTACGCACGGTTAAAACCTGTGTCGGTACCGACTGGTGTCGTTTCGGCACTCAGGACTCAACCGGGCTGGGTATTAAAATAGAAAAATTCATGTGGGGCTCATGGACCCCGGCCAAAGTGAAAATGGCTGTTTCAGGCTGCCCTCGCAATTGCGCCGAAGCCACGTGTAAAGACGTCGGCGTAATCTGTGTCGACTCAGGC
The DNA here is from genome assembly GCA_020631335.1 of Chromatiales bacterium. Lineage (GTDB taxonomy): Bacteria > Pseudomonadota > Gammaproteobacteria > Granulosicoccales > Granulosicoccaceae. The sequence goes on along the minus strand of JAHDHK010000119.1, from coordinate 3,508 downwards.
TACGAGATTCATTTTGCCGGCGCCGCCGGACTCGACATCAAAGGCACTGAAGTACTCGGCCATAGTGACAATGAAGACGAGGTAATCGAAATCATCGCAGCACTTTTGCAGATGTATCGCGAACAGGGTCATTACCTGGAACGCATTTACAAGTGGGCCAGGCGCGTTGGTTTCGATGAAGTCAAAGCGCAAATCATGGAGGACACTGACAAGCGCGAGGAATACTTCAACCGCTTTATGCAGTCGCAAAAAGTGGCGCAGATCGATCCATGGGCCGAGCGTGTATCAGGTACTCATGATCACGAGTTTAATAACATCACACCGCTTCCGGTTAAGAGCGAAGCGCCGTTGAGGCTGGTACAGTGAGTATGTCAGAGCAATCAGTACAGTGGTACGAGTTAGGCCCGGTATCAAGTATACCGTTGCGCGGGTCCCGACGTGTTGTCATCAACGATCAGACTATCGGGCTGTTTCGCACCGCCACCGATAAAGTGTTTGCGATCGATGATCAATGTCCACACAAAAAGGGACCGTTAAGTGAGGGTATCGTGCATGACAACTGCGTGACCTGCCCGTTGCACAACTGGGTAATCAGCCTTGAAGACGGTAAAGCACAGGGTGCAGACGAAGGGTGCGTGAACACCTACCCGGTAAAGATCGAAGGTGAGCAGCTTCGTATCGGTGTGGCATTGTGTAACAAGCAGGAACTCGCCACAGTCGGTGATTAGCATCACAGGGCTGCCTGCCGGCAACCTTGTTACCGCTGTTGTCTAAACACAAAGCAGACGAACCAAAGCAGAAGAGTCAGTGCAACCGATAAACCCGAAAGTAACCAACACCACCTGCCCCTACTGTGGCGTTGGCTGCGGTGTGTCAGTCACAAAAGAGGGTTCGACAGGCGTTGGTATAACAGGCGACGCCAGTCACCCGGCCAATCGCGGAAACCTTTGCCTGAAAGGACAGACACTGGGTGAAACCGTGTCACTGGAAGGCAGGCTGCTATACCCGAGTGTGTATGGTGAACGCTGTAGCTGGGACACTGCCACCTCGCACATCGCTGACAGGTTCAAACAGACTATCGAACAGCATGGTCCTGATTCAGTGGCGTTTTATGTATCCGGGCAGCTGCTCACCGAAGATTATTACGTCGTAAACAAATTCGTAAAGGGCTACCTGGGAACGGCCAACATAGACACTAACTCGCGTTTATGTATGGCCTCAAGTGTAGCCGGCCACAAACGCGCATTCGGCAGCGACACAGTACCCGGTTGCTACGAAGACCTGGAACAGGCAGACCTTATCGTACTGGTGGGATCAAATCTGGCCTGGTGTCATCCGGTATTGTTTAACCGTATCACCGCCGCTCGCAACGATAATAAACACTTGCGCGTGATCAATATCGATCCACGAAGAACCGCCACCGCTGAACTGAGTGATGAGCATCTGCCGATACACCCCGACAGTGATACCGCTTTGTTTGCCGGACTGTTGCGCTGGCTTGCAATGCACGGTTATGCCGATCAGCACTTCATCCAAACCGCGACCGGCGGGCTCGAAGAAGTATTGTCGAGCATTGGCGAACTTGACATCAAAACTGTGGCCGAACACACCGGACTCGATGACACCACCATCCACGCTTTCTATCAGAAGTTTGCCGATACCCGCCGCGTTGTGACGGTTTACAGCCAGGGGGTCAATCAGTCTGTCGGCGGAACCGATAAGGTCAATGCCATCATTAATTGTCATCTGTACACCGGTCGAATCGGCAAACCGGGCTGCGGACCGTTTTCAGTCACCGGCCAGCCTAATGCCATGGGCGGGCGTGAGACCGGTGGCCTTGCCAACACCCTCACCTGTCATATGGAATTAGCTGATGCCAGTCACCGACGCACGGTGCAGGACTACTGGAAATCACCATACATAGCCGACAAGCCCGGTCTGACTGCTGTAGATCTGTTTAATGCGATACACCAAGGGCAGGTAAAAGCACTTTGGATAATGGCAACCAACCCTCTGGTGTCATTGCCCGACAGCAACTTTGTTAAAGAAGCGCTTCGCAGATGCGATTTTGTCGTGCAGTCCGATGTGGTGGCCACCAATGACACGTCGGCATTCGCACACGTTCGACTTCCGGCGCAGGCATGGGGCGAAAAAGACGGCACAGTGACCAACAGTGAGCGATGTATTTCCAGACAGCGGCGCTTCCTGAGCCCACCCGGTGAAACCAGAGCAGACTGGTGGGCAGTTGCACAGGTGGCAGATAAACTGGGTTTTGCAGGCGCGTTTGCTTACACAGCACCGCATGAGATCTTTGCAGAATATGCACGACTGTCCGGCCTTGATAACAATGGCAGCAGGGATTTCGATATCAGTGCATGCGAAAATATTACCGCTGCCGACTACCGGAACCTGACGCCGTTCTACTGGCCGGCAACACAAAAGGTGCAATCAACACCGATTCGATTCTTTGCCAATGGTGCGTTTTACACCAAAGATCGTCGCGCACAGTTTGTGGTTACTCTGCCTGTTGAACAAACGCCAAAAAACGATTTAACACTGAAGCTTAACAGTGGTCGCGCACGCGATCAGTGGCACACGATGACGCGAAGCGGCCTGGCGCATACGCTTGCCAAGCACACCGCGGAACCCTACGTGCAGATTAACCCGGCTGATGCCGGGCGCCTGCAACTCAATACTGCAGACCTTGTACGGGTGAGCAGTGAAGAGGGTCACTGTGTTGTCCGCGTTGTGGTGACGGATTCAATTGCCGAAGGCGCCGCCTTTATACCGATGCACTGGTGCCATCCTTTTGCCAGCGACGGCAAGATCAACTCACTTACTCAGCGGGTCACCGACCCTGTCTCGAAACAGCCTGCCTTGAAACGTGCAAATGTGAGTATCTCAGCCCTGTCGATGGCACACTACGGGTTCGCGGTCAGCAGCCAGTCTCTCGCGACTGATCAGTTCGACTATTTTTCCAAGGCAAAATGTGAGGGAGGCTGGCGCTACGAATTTGCGCTGTATCAGTCGATTGACATACGCGAAGCTGCGACAAAACTGATCAAGCACCACGGACCGGATTGTGTTGAATACACCGCAGGCAACGGTCGCTACAGTCATTTTTCATTCACTGGTACCACGCTCAATACCGCGTTGGTTATCGATACAAAACCGGTAATCTGTGCTCGCAACTGGTTGTCGGCCCAGTTAGTAGAGACCCACCCTGCCGGAAACCGGCACCAATTACTGGCAGCGATCAAACCACACAGTAAAGAAGACATCGGTGAACTGATATGCAACTGTATGGCCGTCGGGTCGCGGCAGATAGAGGCGGCGATTACTGAACACGGATGCACCAGTGTGCAGGAAATCGGCAATGAAACGCTGGCCGGCACCAACTGTGGCAGCTGTCGCAGCGATCTTGCTGCTATCCTCAAACGTTTGACCATGGAACAGGTGGCGTGACATTACCGGCAGCGGGTACTGATTACGATGTTCATGGTTTGAG